>PDRH01000140.1 GCA_002748015.1 Bacteroidota bacterium
CATCGTTCGAAACGCCGCATGAGTACAACTACTTCCGGGTGATCGGTGGCGATGCGGTGGGGATGTCTACGGTGCCGGAGACCATCGTAGCACGGCACTGTGGGATGGAGGTGCTAGCCTTCTCAGTGGTGTCGAACGTGGGGGGCTTGCACTACAAGGAGGAGGTTACGCACGAGGAGGTACAGGAAGTCGGGGCCGTAGCTGGGGAACGGCTATCAAGCCTGCTACATAGGGTGATCGGGCGGCTGTAGATGGGACGCTAGGGGCTAAGTTTAGCATGGACAATAGAACAATAGGTATATAGACAGGATGACACGTCTGAGCGTAAACATCAATAAGATAGCGACGATTCGGAATGCCCGTGGGGGCAATATCCCGGACGTACTGAAGGCGGCACGCTGCGCGCAGGAGTTCGGTGCGCAGGGGATCACGGTTCACCCGCGACCGGATGAGCGGCACATAACCTATAGGGATGCCATGGACCTGCGGGCGGTGGTGAACACGGAGTTCAACATAGAGGGTAATCCGACCCCGACCTTCGTGGAGCTGGTGAAGCGGGTGCGGCCGGAGCAGGTAACGCTGGTTCCAGATGCGCCGGATGTGCTGACCTCCAACGCTGGGTGGGACACGATCAACCATGCGGAATTCCTGAGCAAGGTGATAGCGGACCTAAAGGAATGGGGGATGCGGGTGTCCATCTTCGTTGACCCAGACCCGCAGATTGTGGAGGGGGCGGCGAAGGTGGGGGCAGACCGTGTGGAGCTATATACGGAGGCCTACGCCCGTATACACCCCACGTCGCCTGAGGAGGCTATAGAGCCGTACCGGATAGCTGCCCTCCGGGCAAAGGAGCTGGGGTTAATGGTAAATGCGGGGCATGACCTAGACCTGAACAACCTGACGCACATCGTAAGCGAGATTCCCTTTTTGGCTGAGGTTTCGATAGGGCATGCGCTGATTTCGGATGCGCTCTACCTGGGGCTCGAGGAGACGATACGGCAGTACCTAGGGTGCATCGCCAAGGGGCAGCGTCTGGGGAATAAGTAAGTAAAGGCTATAGTGCTATGGGACGTTGTCAGCGTTTGATTCAGCTAGGGGATAAGATAGTAGATGCTCAGATTCTGCGGGCATACTTTGCGTGCGACCTGTCTGCGTGCCGGGGTGCGTGCTGCTTCGAGGGGGATTCGGGGGCACCGCTAGAGACCGAGGAGATCGTGGCGCTGGACGAGTCGCTGGAGATGCTAAAGCCACTGATGAGCCGCGAGGGGGTGGAGGTCGTAAACCGTGAGGGGGTATGCTTCCGGGATGGTGATGGGGACTGGGTTACGTCGCTGGTGCGGGGAAATGAATGTGCGTTTAGCTTCCAGGAGGGGGGATGCTACCTATGCGCGGTGGAGCGTGGTCTGCGGGAGGGGAAGAGCGATGCCCAGAAGCCGATTTCATGCGCTCTGTACCCGATACGGGTTGGGCGCTCGGGGGCGTTCGACCTGCTACGCTACGACCGCTGGGAGATCTGCGAGCCTGGGGTGGCCAACGGGGAGCAGCTGGGGATACGGCTGTTTGAGTTCCTGCGGGAGCCGCTGGTGCGCGCCTTTGGGGAGGAGTTCTATGAGGATCTGGCCCGGGCCGCCGATGAGCTGGGGGAGGGTTGCAGCTAGGAGAGGGGGAGGTCGTAGCGCAGAGGGGCTGCTTAGTGGGCACAGGGGAGGGCGTGGCTCAAGCAGAGCTGGCGCAGAGGCGTTACTTTTTAGTACCTTTGCATGAGTTCGTACCAATAAGGCCGATAGCACCATGATGCGACAAGAGAAGAGGTGGCCTACGGAGCAGTGGGACTTCAAGGATATCATCACGGGCGACTACCACTACGTCGACCGTACGGCTGAGATGTGGCAACTAGCGCACCAGAACCAACTCGTGTTCCTGGCACGTCCGCGCCGTTTTGGGAAGTCGTTGCTGACCACGACTTTTAAGCACTACTTCCAGGGGCGTGAGGAGCTTTTCAAAGGGCTGAAGGCCGAACGATTGCAGGCGGATAGCGGTAGGCCGTGGGAGAGCTACCCGACGCTACGGTTCGATATATCAAAGAGTAGCGATTCCATATCCACGCTGAAGCTGGCTATTGCCCGTAGCATGGAGACCTTCGAAAAAGAGTACAGCGTTTCGTACGATGGAGAACCGATGGATATTGGCGACCGCTTTGCCTCGCTCCTTGGGGAACTATACAAGAGTACAGGCAAGCAGGTGGTGGTGCTCATCGATGAGTACGATGCGCCCCTTGGCCGAACCCTCGGCGAGGGCCAGCAGGAGGAGCACGAGGCCTTCAAGAAGCTACTGCGGAGCTTCTACTCGGTGCTGAAGGATTCGCGGACATGCTTCGCTTCGTACTGCTGACAGGGGTGAGCCAGTTCCGGCAGGTGAGCGTTTTCAGCGGTTTGAACAACATCAACGACATCACCTTCAACCCCGACTACGCTACCATCTGCGGGATCTCGGAGCAGGAGCTGCACGACACCTTCGACTGGCGGGTGAAGGAATTCGCCGATATGCTGGGGGTGGAGAAAGAGCGCATATACCAGGAGCTGCGCAAGCGCTACGATGGCTTCCGCTTCACGCAGGCTGAGACGCATGTGTACAACCCATTCAGCCTCATCCGCTGCCTGGCCAACAAGCTCTTCGAGAACTACTGGTTTGATTCTGGGGTAAGCTCGGTGGTTGCGACGGTGCTGCCGAACTACTGGTACGATTTCCGGAAGCTAAACGGCCCGATTAAAGCCCATAGCTCGCACCTCAAACGCTTCGTGCCGGAAGAGGTAGACCCCGTGCCCATCCTGTTCCAGACGGGCTACCTGACCGTCGATGGCTACGATCCGTGGGAGAACACCTATACGCTTCGGTTTCCCAACGAGGAAGTGAAGTGGGCATTCTGGCACGGGGCGATGCCGGAAGCGCTGGGGAAGGGGAATGCCACCAGCTACCGGCAGGAGCTAGACGCAATGGTGGAACATCTACGGGCGGGGCGCGTGGATGAGCTGATGGATAGCCTGGAGTTCCTGCTATCGACTGTGCCCTACAGCATGGTGTACCATAACCAGCCGACGCGGGAGGCACAATTCCAGCTGGCGGTGTTCTTCGTGTTCAAGCTGGCAGGGCGGGACGTGCGGGCAGAGATACCCAGCGCACGGGGGCGGAGCGACATCGAGGTGCATACGGAGGATACGGTCTACATCTTCGAGCTGAAGGTGAAGGGAGCGAAGAAGGGGCGGAAGGCGACACCAGAGGAGGCGATTGCACAGATTAAGGCGAGGGGGTACGATGCGCCGTACTGGGGGAGCGGCAAGCGGGTGGTGCTGATCGGGATGGCGTTCAACGGACGGACGAAGCGGTTTACGTGGGAGGTGGAGGGATAAGGGACTTGCTGGCGGGCCACTTGAAAAGGGAGGCCGTGGCTCCACCAGAGCTGGCGCAAAGACTTCGCCGCGGCGTTACGGGGATTGCGGTGGAGCGGCCGGCTCTACATGGATGAGCATGCCGTCCTCCTGTAGCTGGAGGGGGACGGGCTTCTGGAGGGCTTCTTTCTCCGGGAGTATGACGGTTTCCTGGTTGAGAATCACCTTTGTCTGGAGGATGCAAGGCTATGGCTTAGATGGGTAGCCCCCAGTTCTAATGATTTTCGTACCTTTGCGACCGCCTGGGTGGGTCTTTCGTGCGACCTGGCGAGGCGGTGTGGACAGGTAGGTGGCTGGGGGTGATTGCCCCGAGCCGTATAAGGATAGATATTTAGCCAGATGGGCGATAGGAGTACATCTAGGGGTTTCATGACCCGCATGCGGAGTAAGTACCGGCTCGCAATAACTAATGCGGAGACCTTCGAGGAGGTTTGGGGTACCTTTCTCTCGCGCCTAAACTTCCTGGTGGCGCTGGGGGCTTTCTTCCTGATAGTTTTCGGGATAGCGTGGTTGCTGATAGCGTTCACGCCGATTCGGTCGTACATCCCGGGCTATACGCAGACGGAGCTGAAGGGGGAGATAGTGGAGAATGCGCTCCGGGTGGATTCGCTGAACCGGGAGATGGAGCTTTGGACAAACTACCTTTCGAACCTTCGAGTCATTTTCAGCGGTGGCAAACCCTCTGCATACATGGGGGACTTAGATTCGGTCATCGACATGGAGACGGTGCATTTCACCCGCTCTGAGGAGGATTCGCTGCTGCGGGTGCAGGTGGAGCGGGATATGCAGCTGGGGTCTGTGGGCCTGCTGAAGGGGGGGCATAAGGCCTTTGAGCTGTTGCCGCCGCTGCGGGGCGATATTAGCCGGGGGTTTGACCCATCGTTACAGCACTACGGGGTGGACATCGTCAGTTCTCCGGATGCACAGATTAGCGCGGTGGCGGAGGGGACGGTGCTGCTGACTGGCTACGATAGGGAGTTTGGGTATATGATGGTAGTGCAGCACCAGTCGGGGTTGGCGTCGGTGTACAAGCACTGCAAGTCGCTGCTGAAGGAGCAGGGGGCCATGGTACGGGGCGGGGAGCCGGTGGCGATAGTGGGGAATAGCGGCGAGCTATCGAGTGGTCCGCATCTACACTTCGAGCTATGGTTCGAAGGGCATGTGCTAAACCCCAAGAACTACATACTTTTCTAGCGATGCCACAGAAAAAACATCTAGCCATCCTCGGGTCGACGGGTTCTATAGGGCACCAGACCCTGGAAGTTGTCCGCATGCATGAGGATCTGTTCCGTGTGGATGTGCTGACAGCCCGCTCGCAGTGGCAGCTGCTGGTGGAGCAGGCGAAGGAGTTCCGTCCGAAGGCGGTGGTAATACGGGACACGGCATGCTACCCGCAGGTGCTGAAGGCGCTGGAAGGAGAGGGGATAGATGTCTACGCAGGTGAGGAGGCGACCTACACCCTGGTGCAGGACGAGGACATCAGCATGGTAATCGTGGCGATAGTGGGGTATGCGGGTCTAATTCCTACGGTTCGTGCGCTGGAGGCGGGGAAAACGGTGGGGCTTGCCAACAAGGAGGCGCTGGTCGTAGCCGGTGAGCTAGTGATGGGGCTCTCGGCCAAGTACAATGCTCCCATTCTGCCACTGGATAGCGAGCATTCGGCGATATTCCAATGCCTGGTGGGGGAGCTTTCTCAGCCTGAGCGTCTGATTTTGACGGCTTCTGGTGGTCCCTTCCGGGAGAAGAGCCTAGAAGAGCTAGAGCGTGTAACCCCCATCGAGGCACTAGCACACCCGGCATGGAATATGGGAGCGAAGATTTCGGTAGATTCAGCCACAATGATGAATAAGGGGCTGGAGGTAATCGAGGCGCACTGGCTCTTCAACATGCCCTACGATGACATCGAGGTACTGGTGCATCCCCAGGCGATAATCCACTCGATGGTACAGTTCTCGGATGGTGCGCTGAAGGCGCAGCTGGGTACGCCGGATATGCGCATCCCCATACAATACGCGCTGACCTACCCATACCGCATTCCCTCGCCCGCAAAGCGCTACGTTTTTGGTCCGGGGGAGGACTTCACCTTTGAGCAACCCGATTTGGACCGTTTCCCCTGCCTTTCGCTGGCCATGGAGGCGGGACGCATGGGGGGTAATGCCCCCTGCGCGCTGAATGCGGCCAACGAGGTAGCGGTGTCGGCCTTTCTTAATGGACAGCTTTCCTTCCAGGGGATTCGGACGGTGGTGGAGCGCTCGCTGGAGACCCTCCCATTCATAGAGGAGCCAAGCCTTGACGACTACGTGGGTACGGACACCTCGGTACGGGAGCAGGCGATGTGGCTAGTGGAGAAACTAGATTCTTAGCGACATGGATATTACAATACGGGTTCTACAGTTTCTTCTGAGCCTTTCGATACTGGTTCTCCTGCATGAGCTGGGGCATTTCGTGGCCGCGCGGCTGTGCGGAGTGCGGGTGGACAAGTTCTACATATTCTTCAACCCGTGGTTCTCGCTCTACAAGCGCCAGGTGGGGCAGACAGAGTTCGGGGTCGGCTGGTTGCCCCTGGGGGGCTACTGCAAGATCGCTGGCATGGTGGACGAGTCGGTGGATACTGGCCAGCTGAAGGGGGAGGTGCGGCCGGATGAGTTTCGTGCACACCCGGCGTGGCAGCGTCTACTAATCATCTCAGGCGGTGTGCTAGTGAACCTCGTACTAGCCTTCCTAATATACGGGGCACTGCTATACTCCAACGGTAGAAGCTACCTGGCCACGGAGGATGTGCGGTACGGTATAGTGGCGGATTCGATGGCGATGGAGATGGGTTTTCGCCACGGGGATCGGCTGATGGCGATCAATGGGGACTCGGTGGAGGACTTCACGGAAATGCTCACGGCGACTATCATTACGCCCGGGGCACGGGTAACCTTCATGCGCGGGGATTCGTCGCATGATATTACAATAGACAAGTCGTACCTGCCGGCGCTCCTATCCGGTAGGCAGCTGTTCGGCGTGCGTATGCCCTTCATCGCAGAGAGGGTTGTGGAGGGGTCGGCGGCGGAATTGGCTGGTCTCCAGAAGGGGGACAGCCTGGTGGCGATAAACGGAATCCCGGCAAGCTTCTTTGATGAGTTCAGGACAGCCATGCTCACACACAAAGAGGAACAGGTGAGCGTTACGGTTTCACGGTCAGGGCGCGATACGACGCTATGCATAGATGTTCCAGAGACGGGGATAGCCGGTGTGCAAGTCCTGGCAGACATGGGGCGTTTCTTTACGATAAGCACCAAGTCCTACAGCCTCGGCGGGGCGATGGTAGCAGGGGTAGGGCACGGCTGGAAAAAGCTGGTGGAGTACCTCAAGTCGCTCAAGCTGCTGTTCGAGCCTAAGGCGCAGGCGCATAAGTCCATCGGGGGCTTCATATCGATTGGTAAGATTTTCCCGACCTCCTGGGACTGGACGGTTTTCTGGTCGCTTACGGCCTTCCTCTCGCTGGCGCTAGCGGTGATGAACTTCCTACCGATCCCCGGTCTGGATGGTGGGCATGCGGTCTTCATCATCTATGAGATGATAACTGGCCATACACCAAGCGAGCGCTTCATGGTGGCAGCGCAGATTATCGGGATGGGCTTTCTGCTCCTGGTGGTGCTATACGCCAATGCGAATGATGTAATCAAGCTCTTCAACTAGCTACCGTGGCCAAGGTCTCCCGCATGCTTGCCCTCGGCCGGGGGCCTCTCGTCCTTTTGATGCTCTTCTTGCTAGGGTGTTCGGCGGCATGGGGTAGGGACGGCGTGCTAGAGCAACTTGATAATCTGGCTAGCTACGCCGCCTTCTGGAATGAGGTTCCGCCCCCCATAGCAAATGCATACCCCAAGCACGAGGTAAAGGTTTCGGATAGAACGGATTCCTCACTGATGCAGGCCCCAGAGCTAGCCGTAGAGTACAAGGTAGCAAAGCTAGACCAGCGTTCCATCATCCCCATGCGCTACCATAGCCTGGTGAAGAAGTACATAGACCTGTTCACCATCGACAGGCGCAAGAGCGTGGAGAAGATGATGGGGCTGGCCGATCTCTACTTCCCGCTGTTCCGCGAGGCGCTGGATCGGCATCGACTACCACAGGAGCTGATATACCTCGCCGTGGTAGAGTCGGCCCTCAACCCCCTGGCGGTATCGGTTTCTGGTGCCACCGGACTGTGGCAGTTCAAGATGAATACTATACCGATGCTAGGTTTGAAGGTGGACAGCTTCGTAGACGACCGGATGGACCCCCGCCTATCAACTGAGGCTGCGTGCGTGTACCTGAAGTACCTTCATTCCATGTTCGACGATTGGCTACTGGCACTGGCCGCCTACAACATCGGGCCGGGGGCTGTCAAGCGGGCGATTCTACGTGCGGAGGGCGAGCGGGACTTCTGGCAGCTACTCCCCGTACTACCTGAGGCTGCAAAGAACTACATACCGGCATTCATTGCTGTGGACTACGTTTTCACCTATGCAAATGAGCTAGGGATGCGCCCCACCCCACCACGGATAGGCTTCGCAGAGGTAGATACGGTGCATGTCGAGCGTGCGCTCTCGTTCAAGCCTCTAGCCGAATGGACGGGAGTTAGCGTAGAGCTGCTGTATTTCCTCAACCCACGTTTCCGAGCGGGCTACGTGCCGGCACCGAGTGCGAACCAGCAAGGCTACGTATTAACGCTACCGAAGAAGGCTAGCCTAGCCTTCGCAGACCGCTGCGACAGGATATATGCACAAAGCTACATGGCTCAGGAGACCCCCTTCCCGCAGCATGAAGCGAGAAGTATACGCCATAAGCACATTGTGCAGAAGGGGGAGTATCTCCACAAGATTGCCATAAGCTATGGGTGTACATTAGACGACATATACGAGTGGAACGGGAAGAACGCAAAAATCCACCCGGGCGACGAGCTAACCATCTGGCTAACGCCGCAGCAATACGCCAAGATAAGCAATGAGGGGGATGAATAGGAAGGGCATACTGTACCTTTTTCTCCCCCTGCTAATGGGGCTTATAGCCTGCGAATCAGACACGGGGGCCTGGGAGGCGGAGCTAGAAAAGGCCTGGATAATCGGTAGACAGGATACCGTGGAGGTTACGGCCACCGAATTCTACCTCTACGTTCCCATGGGCGAGGAGGTGAAAAACGAGCGGCTAGGGTTCAGCATATCCAAACGGGCAAGCAGCTCTAGCGTGGCGGGCGAGCTATCGCTAGGCGATACCCCCTTGAGCATTACCGTTGTCTCAGAGAATGGGGAGGTAGAAAGGACGTACAGAGCTGATTACATGTACTACCCCACAAGCTACCGTTTCGACTTTGAGAATTGGGTGCCTGCGCATAGCGAAGAGGGCAGCTTCCTTGTCCCATCGGGTGGTTGGACCTGCGGAAATGACGGCATAGATATGCTCAAAGCCTTCAATTCGACAAGCGAGATACCCTACCCAACCATGCGCACCAACCATGCGCATACGGGTAAAGCCGCCGTTCAGCTACAGACGGTGAAAACGCCCAATGAGTCTGCCCCCCTGGCCGCCGGCTCGCTATTCCTCGGGAACTTCAATATCTCCAACGCGCTGAAGAACCCCAAGCACTGCCTTGAGATGGGCTATGGTTACAGCCGTGAAAAGGGCTTCCCCCTCCGGCTGGAGGGATGGTTTAGCTACCAGCAGGGGAACGGTAGGCTAGTAGATGAGGGGGGGCTACTGGGGGAAGATGGCGACCGTTGCAACATCTATGCCGTACTATACACGGGGCAACGGCTGAACGCAGAGAACATCTTCGCATCGGACAGGATACTGGCCATTGCCAAATACACGCAGGCTAAGGATAAGGAGGGCTACGAGCATTTTTCTATTCCCTTCCGGTACCGTAACCTTCCAGAAGAGCTGCCTGCCAACACGATGCTAACCATCATGTTCTCCTCCTCATACCTGGGGCAGGACTACGCAGGGCGCGTGGGCGCCAAGCTACTCATAGACGACGTATCGCTAGTAGGCGGGAAGCGCAGCGACATAGAGCAGTAATACGCTAAAGAAAAACACATAGATATGAAGACCAAAGACCTTGGAGTAATCGCGGGGGTAATTGCCTTCGTCTCCCTCTTCCTTTTCATCGGCCCGGTACTAGAGGCCTATAAGTGGCTCAACGGCCACCACGGCATGCTGGCAGCCTTTCTGAAATTTGCCCTCTTGGCCACCTTCGGGGAAACGCTCGCCTCGCGTATACGGAGCGGGGAGTATATCCCCAGCGGCTTTGGGCTTATCCCCCGTGCGGTGGTCTGGGGCTTTAGGGCTTACGATAAAGCTCGCCTTCGTGGTCTTCGCCACTGGAGTTCCCGCCTTCATTGCCTACCTCGGCATACCCGAAGCCTCCACGGCACTCTCCAGCCCCATGGGGCTACTCCGCATTATGGTGGCTCTATCCGTTAGCGCAGTAATGAATATCATCTACGCGCCGGTCATGATGCTCACGCACAAGGTTACGGATATGCATATTGCCGAGTGGAAGGGAAGCACGGCCGCCCTTACACACCGCATTCACGTTGTGGATATCCTCAGCAAGCGGATAGACTGGAAGGTGCAATGGAACTTCGTCTTCGCTAAGACCATACCGCTATTCTGGATACCAGCGCATACGGTTTCTTTCCTCCTCCCTCCGGATATGCGTACGCTCTTCGCTGCAATCCTTTCCATAGCCCTGGGGCTAATCCTGGCCTTCGCCTCGAAGAAGTAGGTTAAACCGAGCCTACTTCTCAACCCGCACGAGCTGCTTCCCCTCGAACCAAGCGTCGGGTAGCAGCTCGCCTAGGCTCCAGGTCTTTACCCTACTTCCAAAACTAGCCAGCTCCTGCTTGAGGTCCCCCCCCTTATAGGCAATGAGCCCATTGCCTGGGTCTAGCATGGGGTTCGCAACGATGAGGTTTCTCACCCACTGCCATAGCTGTAGGAGGTCGGTCACCCCACGTGATACAACCCAAGTATACTGCCCCTTGAGTTGCTCTCCCCTGGTCTGCTCGGCAAGCACATTCTCTAGCCCTAGCTCTTTGGCAATAGCCTGCACCACTCGAATTTTCTTTCCGATGGAGTCCACCAGGTGGAACTCTACCTCTGGATAGGCTATGGCTAGGGGTAACCCAGGCAATCCTCCCCCCGTGCCGAAGTCGAGCACACGGCATGCGCTGGGGAAGTCAAACACCATCATGGGCGCAAGGCTATGCACCACATGATGCCGGACGACGTTATCTATATCCTGACGGGAAATCAGGTTTATCTTGGCATTCCACTCCCGATAGCACTCGCCAAGAAGGAGAAGCTTCTCGATCTGGCTCTCATCCAGCCGGGGGTAAACGGTAGAGAGCAATGTTGCCTCTAGGGTTTCTCTTTGCATTTCCTCTAGTCTAGCGCATCCTTTCCCTTGAGTAACTCCTGTAGCATCACCCTCGACCGGAAGAGCTGGGCCTTTACAGTACCCATTGGCAGGTCAAGCGCTACGCTGATTTCCTCATAGGTAAACTCCTCGAAGTAGCGCATAATGACCAGAAGACGGTAGTGCGGCTTCAGGCTATCCACCAGCTCCCAAAGGTGCTCCCTGGTCTGTAGCTGTATCATCAGGTTCTCAGGATCCTTCTCTAGGCTCAAAGAAGCCAGCCCCCCTTCGCTCAGGTCGCTCTGGTTCTGGGGGATCAGCTCATAGCCGACGAGGTTCATCCGCCGCTTACGGATAAAGTCTATAGACTTATTGGTGGCTATTTTGAATAGCCAGCTGCTAAAGGCGTAGGTGGGAACGTACTGGTGGATATTCCGGAAAGCCTTCCCGAGCGCCTCCGAGGTTAAATCCTCCGCATCGCTCGGATTACCCACCATCTTTAGCACCAGGTAGTATATCGGTCCGTAGTACTTGTCGTAGAGTTCCTTGAAGGCGCCTTGATCATTGTCCTTGGCTCTTTCAATCAGGATTAGGTCGTACTGGGCCTTATCGCTAAGCTTAGAATTTACCTCCATGCCTTATGTTGTTTATGCCTCACGCCGCGCCCAGTCCACCAGTTGATTAATGGCCCCACCACATCGTAGCCCCATGCAAACAGCAGCCCCCCATGCATCCCCAAGCGATATTTAGCCAGGAGGAGCACCAGATTGAGGAGTAGGAAACGTGCCAAAATAGCCCCCAACCCAAGATAGAAAGCTGCTTGCGGCGCAAAGGCCAAGGAGAGAGCCCCCCCCCATACGAGATAGCGCAAGCGCCCCTCCATCCGCATCCATAAGCGTACGCTGGATGGGTAAAGGCTATGCGAGCTAGCATCGACAAGCCGCTTCCGCCTCCACTCTGACCAGCTTGTCAACCCAGGTGCTACGGTTAGCGCATCAGGGCAAACCTCGACTACGGATCTCCCCCGCTGCGCAACAGCAAGGGTAAAGAGGTCATCATCACCGCCGGGAATATGCGTATAGCCCTTGTAGCCATCCCGGGCGAAGAAGAGTTCCCTGCGGAAAGCCATATTTCGACGTTGGCCGAGGAAGAACTTGCCGGACAGCGCAAAGCCAAAACGGCCAAGCGCATGCCAACGGGCATGCGCCTGCGCATGTAATCCCGCAAGACCAGCCCCATTCTCAAGTGCTCCGTAGCCGAGAATAACGTCTGTTGCTGGCGTAAAATGCTTACTCAAATGGTTCAACCATTCATGCGTTGCCGGTCTGCAACCACTCTCCGTGAGCACTATCCACTCTCCCTGAGCCGCCTTAATCCCTATGGCCAGAGCGTACTTCCTATTGGCCGTGAAGCTACTCTCTGGGTTGACTGTACAGACACGAACATGCGCATCCTGACGACGGAGCTGCTCCAGGGCCATCTCCACCTCCTCGCTACCAGTATTGTCAACGAGGACCAGCTCATAGTTCGGATACCTCTGCTCTAGAAAGTCCCGCTGATTGGCCTCAAACTCCTCATAGCCATCCCGAAGGCAGACTATAACGGAGACCATCGGCATATCGCTCGTCATCGCCAGCGGAGCAATGGACTTGAATGCGGCACGCAGATACACCAAGCACAAGAGCAGGATATCGAGTAGCAGCACCACCCCCAAAATACCTACCAGTATCCTGGGCCCCCCCTCCAGGGCCAAAACGCTATGCCAAAACTGCTCCACCAAAAAGTCTTACTAATCTGATATGTCGACCACATCGAAAAATCGCCACAAATATAGCCATTTCAGACCTCAGTAAAAACCTTTTGCCAGTTTGATTTTAAAACAAATGTAAGTACCTTAGAGGTGCTAAGCATCATCACCACCAGCCAGCCCCAGAAGCGAGGACAAATAGCCCAAGCCATAGCCCAGCATCATAACAGCACAGGCAAGGATGGCCAGGCCCCCCAGGCGCAGCGAACGCATACGGTAGGTCGCATGCCCCCCAACAGCCAGGGCGTAGAGCAGTGCTAAGCCAAAGACCCCCTCCTGAAAGTTCGTTACCGGGATTAGAAGGCCTAGCAGGAGGAGGACAACCCCCGTGGAGGGTAGCAGGTGCACCAGCTTCAGGCTCCCCTTGTGGCGCTTACTCAGCTCAACCCTCGCCCCACCGGAGTGGAACACCTGCCGGAAGAACGCCCCAAAGGTTGTCCGCCGCTTGTGGTATACGAAGAGGTCGGGGAACAAAGCGCTGCGGAAACCCTGCTCCACCAGCCGCATGCTCAAATCGACATCCTCCCCGTAGCGCATATCCGCCGAAAAACCATTCACCTGGCAGAAGGCCTCACGGCGTACCCCCATATTAAATGTCCGCGGATAGAACTTAGTGGCGCGTTCACCACCACCCCGAATACCACCTGTAGTCAGTGGGCTGGTCATGGCGTAGGATATTGCCTTCTGCTTGGCAGTGAAGGTCTTCATGTAAGCATCAGGTCCTCCCCACAAGTCTACCCAACCGCTTTCACCCACCCAGTGCTGCGTGAAGTACAGGTAGTTAGGGGGTGCAATGCAATCCGAGTCGAGAAATACGATGTACTCCCCACGGAGCGCAGAATCCAGCGCTCCCCTATTGCGAGCACCGGCTGGTCCCGTATTCGGTTGCCACTCGTAGCGAAGGGGAAATGTGCCTATCTCACCCCACTTAGCGCACACCTCATCGCATTTCTGCGTCGAACCATCATCGACTACAATCACCTCAAAGCAATTCACCCCCTGATGCGAGAGGCTCTCCAGA
>PDRH01000141.1 GCA_002748015.1 Bacteroidota bacterium
GCTATACCTGCCTCCCCGAGCTTTTCGTTCTTCTCCTCCAGGAATTCCTTCACCTGCTGGAATACCTGCTGATCCGGATAACGAACAATGTTCGCCTCCTCATGTACGCTCTGTATCTCCAGTAGACCAACCCGACGCTTATCGTCTTCCCCAGCCTTGAACGGACTGCTAACGTACTTAATCAGACGATTAAACGACTGGTCCGCACGGTGCTCCACCTGGGGTAGGACGAAGGACTTCACATCGTAGCCATCCAGTATGCGCGGCTGCCCCGGCTTCACCCCGTAGAAGGGATTCGGTGGCGAGGTAAACGTAAACTCGGCCATCTTAACGTACGGACGCATCTCCTCGTAAACCGAATCGTAAGGCCGACCCAGTGCCTCAAACAGCTCATGTATACTTAGGGGTATCTCACGCTGCTCCTCCTCCTCATAGTCTATCTTATCGCAACTCAGGATGGTCAGGGAAAGCCCTAGACCCAATAGCACAGCTAGTAACCTCTTGCTAATCATCGCTAATCTCCTTCCTCTATTCATTATCCTAAAAATCGAAACGTAGACCACCCAACGCCGTCATCTTGACCTTATCGGTAAAGGCGTACTGCTCCTGCTCCCGCCCAAGGTGCTGGCCAGTGGCGAATACAGTCACACCCTCTATCACCTTGTAGGAAATGGAAAGGTCGCACCAGAGCCCCCAGTCCACCTCCGTCTGCGCAAGGGGATGGCTCTCCCGCACCAGCTTACGCTCACCGTAGAGCTGATTGGTACGCCCCATAATATTCACGTCTATCAGAAGGCTCTTACTCGGCAAGGGGTTAAAGCGGAGATTGAGACCACCAAAAATCGCCGGTGTTCCAGTATGCGTCCGGCTCACCATAGAGCCCACGAAGTACTTATCACGCGTCTTCATATCCATATGGAAATCTACGCCGTCATATACCTTATAATCGCTTAGGCGGGTCATCTGAAAGGTTATATGCCCACGCATGCTCAGCCAGCTCGTCGGTACGGAGCTAAGCGCTAGGGTCGCCCCAAACTGGCGCGCCTTCATACCAAGATTCTCATACCGCCGGACATCATGCAGCTGCTGGTACGCCTTCGGATGCGTCAGCAGGAAATCCTTAACCCGCATATCACGCACCTCAGGGGCATCGAAATCCTGCATCTGCTGGTAGAATAGCACGAGGTCTAGCGTAAAGTAGCGACCAAACTTCCCACGGTAGCCCAGCTCGTAAAAATCCAGCTTCGGTATGCTCAGGTCACGATTACCCTCCAGGCTCAACCACTGGTTATCTTTCCCTAGGATGGGCGCCCAGCCCTTGCTACTCCCTCCGAGATCCCAGAGAATAAAATCCGTGTTGGCAATGGGAACTTTCTGCACATCGGCAAACAGGGAGGTAAAGAAGAGGCTACGCGAAGCGCGCGAGTAGTTCGCCCGGATCAGGTGATCATCCACTGGTTGCCAGCTAGCCACCGCCTGCCAGCTCAGTGCGCTACGCTGAATCTGGGCATACAGATCGTAGCGTGCTGCAGCTATCAGCTTCAAGCTCGCAATAGGTCGGTACTCCAGGCGGAGGCTTGCGCCCGCCACCGTAAGGGACTTCTCCCCATTCATGAAATTCTGCGGATTACCACCCACCTCCTCACCGGTAGAGGGATCCACAGTAACGCGCATGGGATCAAAGTTGTCACCATTCGGCGCATCTTCCACCACCGTATGCCGCACCGAAAGCTCCGGAAGGAACGAGAGACCATAACCCACATCGAAATTCCCGTTGATAAGCGCGGCCCCCGTATGGCTTTCGAAACGCGTGTTGTAGGGAGTACGCGTCTTCTCATCCAGATTGACAGTCCCCCAGCTATACGAACCCTGCCCATGCAGCGGGCCAATATGCATCGAAGCCTCCGTAAACATCATAAGGGACGACCGCATGTTCAGCGGACGAACCGTATTGTTGAAAGCCGCTGTCTGCGCACGGCTCTGCTCCGCGCCAAAGGTCAAGCGAGCCTTCAAATCAGAACCACGATCATAGTACAGATTACCCGTACCACCGAATCGCATCAAGCCCAACTTCTGCCGCCGAGCAGACCACTCACCCAGGAAGGGGCTCACCAGGAAGTAGTTCACCTGCTCATCGTACGACACCTTCTTAAGACGAAGCAAGTTGTAGTACTCCCGCTCGAACCGATCCGTCTTCTGGAAATAGCCCGTTGCACGGGCGCTAAAATTGTCAGCTATCGGCAGGGCCACGTTGAGCATCGCATCCCGCTTACCATGTAGCCCCAGCGCGGCAAGACCCTTGGCAGACGCACGAACAGCTGACTTCATCGTGATGATATTCACTACACCTGTCATAGCATTCGGACCATAGAGCGCAGATGCAGCCCCCACAATCACGTCAATACGCTCTATATCATTGACCGAAACCGGAAGCGTCTCCCAGAACACAGCGCCACTGAACTGGTCGTATACGATACGCCCGTCGATCATCAGCAGCATAGTCGTATTCTCACGAACTATAGCCGGGTTGCTAGGGGGTACATTGTCCATACCATGGAAGGTAACATCGTAGTTACCGTTGGTCTTCTGCCGGACAAAGGCACCAGGCACCAAATTAAAAAGCTCCGCTACATGCGTGTAACCGGAGCTTATGATATCCTCATGCGAAATAACGTAAGTCGCCAGCGGGCTCTCAAAAATACTCTCCGACTTCTTGCTGGCGATCGTCGCCTTCCGGTTCATCGCCATCTCCAGCAGGTCGTCCATCGACATACCAGCAGTATCGGCAGCCTCCATCAGCACATCCAAGTCCATCGCCAGCAAATCCTCGTAGCTCAGCGCCATCACCTCGCTCTTGCTTAGCTTCTTCCGGCCACCCTTATCCGCCTGGCTAACCCCAGCCTCTGGGGATTCCTCCATGGGCTGGGCAAAAGCCAAACCCGGACTACCAAGCAGCACCAGCCAGCTAAGCAGTAAAACTCCTACGCGTACCGTTTTTCTCTTCATACTATAGTGGTTTTACCATTACATTTTCTAGCTTATACACAACTCTGCACCCCCCAACCTACGTATCGCCCTGTAGGAAAGGCTAGATAGAATGGAATATTCTACCTTGTGCGCAGCAAATATAGCACAATAATCATAGCTAACCAGACACAGTACAAATAGCCCTAGAAAAACAGAGACTTACAGGTGGGTGGGTGCTCCACCTATACCACCAAATCTTGCTAACTTCGCGGGCAAACAAGCATACCATGCCGACCATTATCGCCCTAGCAACCAGCCCTGCCGGGGGGGCCATAGCCCTCATCCGCCTATCTGGACCACACACCCAGGAAATCACCCAAACCCTAACGCGCAAAAATCAAATGCCCATACCTAGAAGGGCTACCCTAGCTAGGCTCTACACCCCGGAGGGCGAAACAGTAGACGAAGCGCTGATTACCCACTTCACAGCACCAAACTCATACACCGGCGAGAATATGCTTGAAATATCCACCCACGCCTCCCCCTTCATCACACGCACACTCATCAACCTGGCCGTAGACCTCGGCGCACGTCTCGCACAACCAGGCGAATTCACCCAGCGGGCCTTCCTCAACGGCAAGCTCGACCTCGCCCAGGCCGAAGCCGTCAACGACCTCATCGCCGCCATCACCCCCGCCCAGCACAAAACCGCCTACCAGCAGCTCAAGGGCACAGTATCCCAGGCTATAGAGCAGCTGAGGGCAAAACTCCTAGAGCTCGCCTCGCTCACCGAGCTGGAGATTGACTTCGGCGAGGAGGACGTGGAGTTCGCCGATAGGGAGCAGCTACTACACCTCAGCCAGCAGACCCTAGAGCAGGCCCAGCAGCTCACGCAGGGATTCGCACGTGGCGAAGCCATCCGCCACGGAGTACCTCTAGCCATCATCGGCCCCCCAAATGCCGGGAAAAGCTCCCTGCTCAACCACCTACTCGGCGAGGAGCGAGCCATCGTAACCGATATACCCGGCACCACGCGCGACACCCTCGAGGGAGAGCTGCTCCTGGGCGACATCCTCTTCCGCCCGGTCGACACCGCAGGCCTACGGCAAACCGAAGACCCCGTTGAACGCATCGGCATAGAACGCGCCTACAAAGAGCTACAAGCAGCACCCCTCGCCCTCATACTCCTCGACTCCACCCGCCCTGCCGAAGAGCTGGCCAACCACCTCCGCGACATCGCCCCCAACATCCAGCCCTCCACCTCAACCCTCATACTACTCACCAAGCGCGACAAGACCAACCAGGACCGGCTCGCCCAAACGCTCCAATCCCTCTCCCCCCTCACCCAATACCCCATAGCCACCATATCCGTAAAGCAAACAAACGGCACCCACGAGCTGCACGAATGGCTACACGCCCGCGCATCCGACATCCTGCAGGAAGGAGAGGTGCCCACCCTCACCAACATCCGCCACTACAACGCCCTCCAGCAGGCAGCCCTTGAGCTGGAGGCCCTTCAGCAGGCCATACAGAACCAGCTACCCCCAGACCTCCTGGCCCACCACATTCGCAACGTAACACACCACCTCGGCACCGTGACCGGACGCATCACCACGGAGGACATACTCACCAACATATTCGCCAACTTCTGCATCGGCAAGTAGAGAGCATAAAAAGCCCGACCCACTCTCGTAGGTCGGGCCACACATTATTCCCAAAGCTTATGGCTTGAACACGTTCGGGAGCTCTAGCCGGATGGGTTTACCTTCATCCCCATCAGAAACGTAGAGCACACCAGAGCGTTCTTCCTCTATGCTGTGCAGATAGAGCGACACCACCAGCATACCGGGCACAGAACCGTCCTTCTCCACCTTCTCCACCTTGAACTTCAAACGCTTCAGGTGCGCGATTAGCCCCTCCTCAGGCGTAAGCTCAAAAAACTTATTCCCGCCCATCTCAGCCGGTCGCATCTCCTGGCCATCCAGCTCGTAGTCGCACGTACGCATCAGGTTGCCAAGGTCTGTACCCTCGCGGTTAGCATTCTGCAAGATGTTCTCCATCGCTGTTGCCGAGGGAATCTTATTGTTCTTCTTCCCAATATACCACTTCACGAAGCGAAGCATCTCATTGGAGGCCTGCACCTTCAGCCCTTTCGACAAATTCACCACCGGCAGGAAACCGCTAAGGCTCTTCGTCAGCTGCAACGAACCCACCTCAGGAAGCTCGCTATCCTCCACCCAGAAGCTCAAGGTCATGCTATTATCCTCCCACTGCAACCCCTTCCCTACATCTTGCGCCCTATCAAACCTAAACCGTCCCCCGTCCCTAAAGCCGAAGAGATTACCCATCATGTTGCTGGCGAAGTTGTAGCAGGCTATCAGGTAAATCCCCTCTATGAAATCCTGCTCCGGCTGTATCCGCCGATCGTACCACTTCTGCTTCTGGAAATCCAGCTGCACATTGCTAGCGCTACCGCCATAGCCAACCTTCAGCTCTATCCTCTCATCCGCAAGCGAGTACTTCAGGCTTTCAAGCTTCAAATCATCACTCGAGACCACCTTCGTCTCCCCGCCAGACTTCGCGCTGAACCGCACCAAATCCTTAAACCTATCCAGGGTAATCTGCTCCGGGGTCTTCAACAGATCCTTCAGGTCGATCAGGGCGTACTGCTCACCCGTCTCATTCACCCAGCTCGCAGAGACCCGCCACACCTTCTGCCCCGGATCGGCAGGCTGCCCCTCACCCTCGCTACCCGACGAACCAGCATTTTCCTCCGGAGTACCCTGCTCAAAGCTGCCACCCTCATCATTCTTCCCCTCGCCCTTCTCCCCCGAGCCACCATCAGCCGCCCCCTCTTCAGGCTTAACCTCCGGCTCACCAGGCCGAAAATTCCCCTCACCCTGCTCAGCCTGAACTTGCCCCCCGCTATCATCCCGCTGCACCTCCTCCTTATCGCATCCTACCAGAGCGATAGCCCCCACAAAAAACAGGGCCACTGCCCAACTCTTCAAGACTCCCATTTCCTAATCCGTACTTTACTTGTAAGCTAACATCCGCCGACTTCTACGGCTCGGCACAACCGATGCATGCATATATCGACTAGCTTAAACGTCGAAAGCTAGGAATGGTTGCTACCCCCCAGCCATTTACATCCCCAAAGGTGACAAAGCCCACCCAGCATATGACCAACCACCCATTTAAGCGGACGAAACAAACACGCCCACGGGCTAGGCAGCGAGCATAAATTTGAACCATGGATTCGTCGAATGGAAAATTGCCCCTGGGCAAAGCCACTCGCCGCATGCCTACGGGCTGCTTGCGACCCATTGTGCCACATGGGGGCATTTATATCGAGCAAGCAGCCCGTAGCGGCAGTCGGCTCGCCGCGCCGCTAATAAACCAAGCTAAGCTATAGCGCTAAAGCCGCTCCCTGAAGAAGCCCACTATCGCCTCGTAGTCCCCATCCGTCGGCGCAACGTACGACCGCGCCTCAGCCTCCATCGCATCCTTCACCTTCCGCGGCATCATCGAGTCCGGAATCAGCGCCAGCCGCTCCAGCACCGCCGGCGCCACACTCCCCTGCAGCGTCTGCACACCCAGACCATCCACCCCCTCCAGCAGCTCCCCCAGCGCCTCCGTATGCATCTGGCCATGCGGGCTATCCACCCGCGCACCCATCGTCATGAACAGCCCCACACGCTTACCCGACTTATCCATCTCCCTAAACGCCTCCAGCGCCGCCCCGTCCAGCGACCCCCGGTCAGCCCAACCACCCAGCAGCACCACATCGTACCCATCCGCATCGCACCCACGCGCAACATCCGCCAAATCCCACTCCCCGCTCCCCCGCAAGCCCTCGTAAATCCGCTCGGCCAAACGCTTCGTATTACCCGTCCGGCTTGAATACAGAACTAAACCCTTCATACCATTTAGCTATCAAAATCACCACAAAACACCACAACCTCCCCCTACGAAGGTAGCACTTTCTACCAATTCCACCCCATACACCCCAAAGAGACCGCCGAAAAACCTAGGCCGATAACTCATTTGATAAAATAATTTACTAACTTGCGCCCTATACCAGTAGAACAAGCAAAGTCCAAAGCCATGAAAACGCAAAGCGACATACCCAGAAACACCTCCACCACGCAGCGAACGCCTCGAAAACACTGGCTACCAAGCCGCATCCTACCCCTATTCCTCATCCTGCTCTTAGCCGGAAGCATAGCCAGAGCCGAAAGCCTAGGACTCCAGATAGGCAACTGGCCAGTAACCACGGACAACTATCAGAACATCGGGGACTTAGCACCAGTCAAATCTGGCACAGTTACGCTCGACCCGGATAGTAAAGTCCTCACGCTCGAGAATGCACTTATTTCAATTGACGCGAGCAGTAACGCACATGACCTTGAGTTCCTCACCGAATACACGCTCGTGCTAAAGGGCAATAACAGTCTCAAAATCTATAATTTAGCCGAACCAGCCGCCATATACGCCAAGAAGAACTTGACCATAGAGGGCTCGGGCTCGCTGGAATGCAATGCGAAGATTCTCGCCGCCCAAAACCTGACCATCAAGTCCTGCAGGCTAAGCTCTTTCACTTTCTACCCGAATATAGACTGCCGGGGCGATCTCACCGTCGATGGGGCATACCTGGTGCTAGAGTGGAATGGGAATAACCCCCCTGTTCGATGGAAACGGCTCAGCGTTAATGGCAAGCTCAGCTACAAATGCACAGTCGTCAAGCCAGAGGGCGGACACATAAGCGGAGGTGACGTATGGACCAAAGATAACAATCTGGAGAAGGAGTACATAGAGCTGGCCCCCCGCTTCTGCGTCAACGGCTTCTACTTCGAGCGCATCGGCACCGAGGAGAAGGCCCGCCTCATCCCCCCGAGCAAGACCGAACCCTACTGGCCAGCAAGCTACGAAACGCCCACCGGGGAAATACCCGCAACGGTCAACATCGGAGGCGTACAGTGCCAGGTGGTCGAAATCGCCGCGCACGCATTGAAGAAGTGCAGCGGGCTCGAGAGCGTGAGCATACCCAGCACAGTCAAGACCATAGGCGAAGGGGCCTTCTCCGGCTGCCAGGACCTCACCACCGTCCAGCTGCAGGAAGGGCTAGAAACCATAGGCATTGCCGCATTCATCAACTGCACAAAGCTCACCGCCATCACCCTGCCCACATCCCTCAAGACCCTCGACCAGGTAGCCTTCACCAACACCGGCATTAAAACCGTAGAGATACCCGGCGACCTCAACTGCCGCAACGCCTTCAAGGAGTGCAAGAGCCTCGAAACCGTAACCATACTCCCAGGCCCCAAGGAGAGCATCAAGACCATTGAGGGGGACGCCTTCGTGAACTGCACAGCCCTCAAAACGGTTACCCTGCCCGACTATACCACCACCCTAGGCACCGGCGCATTCCAGGGATGCACCGCCCTCGAAAACATCAACCTCCCACCCAGCCTAGAGACCATAGGCATCAAGGCCTTCAACGGATGCACCCAGCTACAAAAGCTCCTCATCCCCAAGAGCATTACCACGATTGGCCAGCAGGCCTTCAACGATTGCACCGCCCTCACCTTCATCGAGGTGGAGCAGGAGGACCCCAGCGCCATCACCCTCGGCCCGGATATCTTCAAGGGCATGAACAAGAGCCAATGCACCCTGCGCGTACCCATCGGCAAGGCCGAGGACTATAAAAACGCCGAGCAGTGGCAGGAGCTGAACGTCGAGGCTCTCATACCCGTCGAGGGGATCACCATAGAACCTACCTCCGCAACGATGGCCAAGGGCGAAAAGCTCACCCTCCAGGCCATCATCACCCCCAGCAACGCCAGCAATCAGAACATCACCTGGAAGAAGAGCACCACCATCGCCATCTCGCTGAACCCCGCAGGCATTGTTACCGCCCTACGCCCAGGTACAGCAACGATTACCGCCACCACCGAGGATGGGGGCTACCAGGCCACCTGCGAGATAACCGTAGGCGGCGGCACGGATACCCCAGTAACCCCCCCGAATAAAGGGCAGTACCGCATCACCCCCAACCCCGCCCACGGGCTATGCCGCATAGAGGGCCTCGCCAGCCCCGCAAATGTAGAGGTATACAACGCCATCGGTCAGAAAGTACTAGAGCTAGAAACGGCCGATGCCATTGACCTCACCGGCCTACCCGCAGGCGAATACCTCGCCAGGATAAAGAACGAAAGCCTACGCTTCATCGTCGAATAGGCCAGTAGAACACATCGCAAGAGCGGGGGAGTTGGCAATGCGCCAGCTCCCCCGTATCATATCAAATAGCCACCCACCAAACGCATCCATACTCTAGTAGCACCCCCAGCGCATTGGGTCGAAAGCAGCCCATAGGCATAGCGGTGCGACCCAAGCCTACTATAGCAAATACCACAAAAAAGGGTGGCCGGATACCCGCCACCCTTAGCAATAATACCAGCTAAACACCCTAATCTAGGGGTACTACCACCGTGGTAGTCGCATCCCCAGGCACCTCCGCCACCGGAGAATATTTCCTATCGTAGTAGAACTCGGCAAGCCGTACCTTAAGCTCCAGCACCTGCTTACCACCCGCATCCACCTTCTCCATCTTCTCAGTTACCACGAACTTCGGATTGACCATGTACACATCCAGGTACTTCTCCGCACGGTAGAGCACGAACTTCTGCCCCTCCACGTTCAGCCGGGGTTCCAGGGGCTTATCACCAAGCTGATAGGTACAGGAGGCCCACAGGTTCTGGAAATCCCGCATTTCCGTCTTACCCCCACCAATGTCCACCAGCATCTTAGCCTTACCAGTGGCTATCGCATTCGAAATCAGCTCCACATTCTTGGCCCTATTGGCCTTCACCACCTCTATGAACTCCGGCGACGGGCTAATCGTCAAATCCTTCACCAGCTCCGCATCCTTCTTAAACCCGCTGACGCGCGACTTGGTAATCTGCACAAGCAGGGGATCCGGCTTATTCTCATCCCGCGGATCCTCCACCCAGAAGGTCAGGCTCAACGTACCCGAGGAGTGGTCATAGTCCTTCTCGAACACCGGTGCCGCCCGATGGAACTGCACACGCTTCTTCCCATCCGGCCTCGTCCTATCGAACTGGAATAGCCAACCCATCTCATTGCTCGCAAAATGGTACGCACCGTTAAGGTACAACTTCTTTGGCCCCTCCGGATCCACCGACACCAGGTAGCCAAAGTACTTCTCCACATCGAAGGCCAAACGCCGGTTCGTCGAGGTAACTCCCTTGTACTGAATATTAAAATACAGGTAGTTATCCTCCCAACGTAGCTTCTTGAGGGTAAGCTCATCATACCCGATCTCCTTCCGCTCCGACCCCGTATACACCTCGAACTTCACCACATCCTTCAGGCTCTCGAGGCTCACACTCTCCGGCTTATGCTTCACCTCCCAGAGATCCACCGCCTCATAGCGATCAACGCTCTCCGCCTTCCATTGCAGATCAACGTACCACACCCTACCGTCCGGCGCAGTACTCTCCCCCTCCGCACCCGGAGTCGGGCTAGGGCTCGGGGTAGATGTACCAGGGTCTTGGCTGGGAGGCCCCTTCTTCTTATTTGTATCCTCCGGCTCATCGTTATTCGTACCACCGGGATTCGTACTACCGGCTTGCTCCGGTGGCACGGGTACAGGATCCTCCACCACCTTATCCTTCTCGCAACTCCCTAGCGCAAGAGCACCGACAAAGGCCAGCGTCAATGCCCAATTCCTCAAAACTACCATTTCTAATCCGTACTTTACTTATAAGCTAACATCCACCGACTTCTACGGCTCGGCGCAACCAATGCATGTATATATCGACTAGCTTAAACGCAGTAAAGTGCAAATAGTTGCTATCTCCTACCATTAGCACATGGAAAGATGGCAAAACACACCATCCACATGACGAAACACCCATTGAACCGGACGAAAAAACACGCTCACGCACCACTTAGACGGCATAAAATCGAACCATAAATTCAGCGAGTAGAAGATTCCCCCTGGCCTTGGAGTGCGCCGCATACCTAAAGTAGCCCGTAGGCATGGCGGCTCGCCGCGCCGCTAATAAGCCGAGCTAGACCATAGCGCTACAGCTGCTCCCTAAAGAAAGATACTATCGCCTCATAGTCCCCATCCGTCGGCGATTGGTAGGAATTCACACCATCCTGCATCGCCTCCTTCACTGAAGCCGGAATCACCGAATCCGGCGCAGCACCCAGCTTCTCCATTAGCTCCGGAGCAATGTAGCCCTGCAGGGTCTGCACCCCCAGACTATCCACACCATCCAGCAGCGAAAGCAAATTCTCCCGGCACATACGACCATGCTCCGTGCTCGTACGAGCACCCATCGTCATGAAAAGACCTATACGCTTGCCGGACTTTTCCAGCTGCTCATAAGACTTGAGCGCCTGCTTATTCAAAGAGCCACCCTCGGCCCAACCGCCAAACAGAATCACATCGTAAGCTGAGCCGTCAAATCCATCCTTCATATCCTGCAAAGACCACTCCCCGCTGGCACGAAGGCCCTCATACAGCTTCTCGGCCAAACGCCTCGTATTGCCCGTTACGCTCGAATACACAACTAAACCCCGCATTGTTTTCCCCCTTTATCATATTATATACACCTAGCAAACACACCAACAGGAGAAAAGTTCCCTATCTGCCTCAACCCGCCACCTCAGCCACACCGCTCTTCGCCACCTCCATCAGGAAGTGCAACCTATTGAAGAAGTTCACATCGCTCACCCCGCTATCCAAATCCAGGAACAGGATGTTGAGCTCCGGGTACATATCCCGCACCCGCTTCTCCACCCCCTTGGCGATGATATGATTGGCGATGCACCCAAAGGGCTGCATGCACACCACGCTGTTCACCCCCTCCTGCGCAAAGCGCGCAAAGGCCGCCGGGATCAGCCACCCCTCCCCAAACTGCGCATTCAGGTTGATAATCGGCCTCGCCAGGCTCGCCTCATGCGAGGGCCTACCTATCGGCCGGTAGTAGGGATACGAAGCCACCGCCTTCTCCATCCCCCGGATGATCGAGAAAACGTAGGTCTCCACCGCCGGCGTAAGCATCGTCCCCAAGCCCTTCCTATCTATCCTATCCTGCGCACGAACCACCCGGCTCGCGAAGCCCTCCAGGAAGAACTCCGCCAGCGCAGGGACAACCGGCTCCATCCCATGCTCGCAGATCCAATCCACAAGCCCCCGGTTGGCAAAGCTATTGTACTTCACGAATATCTCCCCCACTATCCCCACCCGCGGCAGCTCCTTCAGGTGGATGGCCGCCCGGAAATCATCAGCCGCCCTGGCCAGCAGCGCACGCATCCCCTTCGTCCGACCAGCCTCCAGCAGCTCCAGCCCCAGCTCCGTGTACTCATGGAAGAGCTCCAGCGCATGCCCCTTCCGCTTCTCGCGCACCCGCGACGTATTGTACAGAACCGCCAGCACATCCGCATACACCATCGTCCGCAGGATGGGCTTCATCATTTTTCCCCACGCTATCTCAAAGCCCGGCTGCTCATTCAGCTCGCTCGTAGCCACTGAGATCACCGGCACATCAGCATAGCCCGCCTGCGCCAGCGCGCGCTTCACCAGGGACATGTAGTTAGTCGCACGGCACTGCCCCCCGGTCTGCGTTATACCGAAGGCCACATCCTCCGGGCGGTACTTCCCGCTGGCCATCGCCTTCATGAAGTCCCCCACGATGAGCGTAGCCGGATAGCAAATCTCATTGTTGCTATAGCGTAGCCCATAGCCCGGGGTCTCCGCATCGCTCGGCGGCAGGTTCACAGCTTTATAGCCCCCCAGCTTGAACAGTACCGGAAGGTAGGGAGAGTACGCATCCCCGAACCACGGCATGAGAATCGTCCTATGCCTATCCTCCTCCCCGAAGGGCTTCTGCAGACGCACCTCCAGCTGCCTCGCCCCCACCCGCTGCTGCCGCTGCCGCAGGCTCTCCACCAGCGAACGGATGCGCAGACGCAGAGAACCCACATTCGACACATCGTCCACCTTCAGCACCGTTGCCGTCTTGCCCGCACGCTGCAGGACCTCCATCGCCTCATCCACCACGTAGGCATCCGGGCCGCAGCCAAAGGACGTTATCTGCACG
>PDRH01000142.1 GCA_002748015.1 Bacteroidota bacterium
CAACAAGCAGTACAATCAGCATGTGGGGCTTACCTACAAGCTACCCATACATAAGCTCCCCTTCATGTTCTGGCTCACCTCCAACGCCAGCTACTCGGCCGACTACCGCTGGGATGCCGCCCCGAAGCTCCCCAAGGGGTCCACCATAGAGGTCGGCAATACTATACAGAACTCCAACACGATGAAGGTAGATGCTCGTGCGAACTTCGCCAGCATCTACGATAAGGTTCCTTACCTCAAGCGGGTTAATCGCCAGTTTGAGCGCCTGGCCAACGGCAAGCCCATGAATGATAAGGTGGAGTACGACACGCTAACCTATGAGAAGGGACGCGTAAACCTCGCCGCCGGCAAGCGAAAGAGCATACGCCACAAGCTCAAAACGACGGATGTCACCGTCACGGTCTACGACGCAGACGGGAATCCCATACCCGTTGAGGTGGAGGTCAGCGATGCCAATAGGGTCCGGATAAAGGCCGAGAAGAAGTACCGTGGGGCTCGTGTAGAGGTCAGGGGGATACGCCCCCGCTCGCCCTTCTCCCCCAGCCTGATAGGGGATGGTTTTGCCCGCCTGGCCATGTGCGTACGTAGCGTCTCCGTATCCTACTCCGAGACCAACGGCACACTCCTTCCAGGCTATCTCCCGCAGACCGTCCTTTTCGGCAACTCCAAGCACGACGGTAGGCTCGCCCCTGGCGCCCCCTTCGTCCTCGGATGGCAGGATCGCTTCTTCGCCCAGAAGGCGGCCGATCGGGGATGGATTACCCCGGACACCACCAAGATAGACCCCTACAAGTACACCCACTCGGCCACCTGGAGCTACCGCGTGTCCATAGAGCCCTTCCCCTACTTCCGCCTGGAGCTGACCGGAACGCGCACCCTTTCGCGCAACCGCACCGAGTTCTACCGCCAGCTGGCTGACGGTCAGTTCCATGCGCTCAACCCCCGTGTTGGCGGGGCATTCTCCATGTCCACCATCCTCATACCCACGGCTTTTAAGTCCTCCAGTAGGGACAATGAGTACGTCTCCGAACCCTTCCAGCAGTTCGCCGATAATCGTCTGACCGTAGCCGAGCGGCGTGCTGCCAAGCGGGCGGAGGGTGGCGTCTACAGGGCCAATCGGCGTACCGATGGCTCCGGATTCCCGGATGGGTATGGCCCGCTGGCCCAGGAGGTGCTCGTCCCCTCCCTCTTGGCGGCCTACCAGGGGCGTAGCGCATCCCGCGTGACCCTGCGTCGCTTCCCCATCTTCCCCCTACCCAATTGGCAGCTTACCTATGATGGCCTCTCCCGTATAAGCGCGATTAAGCCCGTTGTCAAGCAGCTAACCCTGCGCCACGGCTACAAGGCGAGCTATACCATTGGCGCATACATGAGCGCAGAGGATTACCTAGAGGGGCCAGACGGCTACTCCTATGTGCGCAATAAGCAGGACGACTTTATCCCGGAGTACATCATGGAGAATATTTCCCTGAGCGAATCCTTCAGTCCCCTCTTTGGTGTAGACCTGACTTTCGTCAACTCCCTGAGTACGCGCTTCGAGATCCGCAAGACGCGCAGCCTCTCCATGAGCTTCGCCAACAACCAGATGGTCGACCAGGATACCTGGGAGTACGTTGCCGGCGTAGGCTACCGTTTTGGTGACCTCCCCCTCCTCATGAAGACAGAGCTGGGCGGGGCGAAGGTGGTAAAGAGCGAGCTGCGCCTCTCGGCCGACTTCAGCATACGCAAGACGCAGAGCATCCTCCGCAAGCTGGAGGAGCAGACCAACACCCCCACCACCGGTCAGTGGGGCTACACGTTCAAGTTCGCGGCGGACTACATGCTGACCAGCCAGATTACCGTCCGTGCCTTCTACGACCGTATGGTGAATAAGCCGCTCGTATCGCTCTCCTACCCCACCACCACAAACTCCTTCGGCATTAGCCTCAAGTTCACCCTCGATAAGTAGCAAAGCCAGCTTCAGTGCGCAGCATCTCCGGCTAGCCTATGCATGCTTGGCATGGTGAGCCGGAGATGTAGATTGAGTTTATTCAAGCCCATTTCCCCTTTGGGGCAGCCTAAGTTTGGCGGATTATTCTACTTTCGCGACTACATCAGGAAGATGGTTCTTACCAAATCCAAGACCTATGCGAGTAACCATGCGGTTTCGTCTCTGGGGGGGATTCGGCTTTGCGACCCTCTCGGTGCTAGTACTCCTTTCGCTAGTAACCTACTACTCCGTATCCCAGGAGATAGCGCGGCGCATGCGCCATGTAGATATGCCCGCCTACCTGCGTGTTGCCCAGGAGGCCTTCCTGCGGGAGGTGGTAGGGGCCAAGGAGCAGTCGCTCATCCTGGCCGAGGACCCGCTCGTAGTCGATTTCATGCGGGGCGATGAGAGTCCCAGCCTACGCTCCCTCCTCAAGCGTCGCCTCATGCTCATGACGCAAACCCTCGGCTATAGCACGGTCTTCATGGCTAGGGACAGCGATATGGGCTACTACCGCGATTCGCTAGAGTACATGTATACCATAGATCGCTCCAACCCCGGTGGCGACCACCAGTTCTACTTCAGGCATTTCCAGATGGGCGAGCGCATCGGGGTTCACTTCTACCACAACGATTCGCTCGACCGACCAGAGTTCTGGGTTAACGTAGCGGTTGGCCCCATGGATCACCCCCTGGGGCTCGCCGGCGTGGCCTTTGTCCCCGATCGCATCGTTGACGCCCTGCAGGATGCCCGCCCCACCGACCACAGTGAGCTGTTTATCCTGGATAGGGAGGGCAGGATTCTCTTCACGACCCAGCCCGAGGTGGAGAATAGCTTGCTGGGCGAGGTGTTCCCCGCCGCGCAGGTTCAGCTTTTGCAGTCCCAATCCAAGGGCTTCATCGAGGGCGTTCGCGGCATAGCCGACCAGGCGAGCGTCATGGCCTGGCAGCATGTCGGGGACTCCGAGTACACCATCCTTGCGGTAACGCCCGAGGAGGAACTCTTCGTTCTCCAGCGGGCGGTTGCCCGCAACTCCCTGATCATACTCCTGCTGGCCACCGTGCTCTTCACGGTAGTCTCCATCTTCATCTCTGGGCGCATTACTCGCCCCCTAATCCTGCTGCGAGGGGTAGTAGACGGCTACGCAGCGGGCGATCTAACCCGTCGGGTCCCCGAGCAGGTAACCCAACGAACTGACGAAATCGGCGACTTGGGGCGCGCTTTTACCGGAATGGCGAATCTGAACGAGAAGATCCTGCATCTGTTGCATCGTATCCAGGGCACCGTTCAGTTTTTGGTTACCAGCAGCGAGATCATCGGTAACCAGTCCCAGGAGGTCGGGCATAGCGTAGAGCGGCAGACCTCCTCTAGCCAGCAGCTCTCCCACTCCATGCAGGCGCTCTACGGCAATACAGACACCACGGCCACGCACGCCGCCCAGGTGCGCAAGTTGGTGGCTAAGCTCGATGAGGAGGCCGACGCCGGTGTGTACCAAATGCGTAGCCTACGCGAGGCGCTCGAGGTCATCGGTGCCGATATAACTGTAGTTCAGGATATTGCACGCCAGACGAATATCCTAGCCCTCAATGCGGCGATAGAGGCGGCCAGGGCAGGCGAGCATGGAAGGGGCTTTTCCGTGGTGGCCGGCGAGGTGAAAAGGCTCGCCGAAACCAGCAATGAGGCCGCTGTTCGTATCGTGGAGCAGATGCATAGCTCGGTGGGGAGCATACGTGAAATCGCCCAGAAGACGGAGTACCTGAGGGAGAGTATCGAGACTATTCGTGGGGCTATGATCCAAGTGGATGAGGCCACCCAGTCGCAGACGCAGGTAGCCCTGGAGCTTAAGGAGGGGGCCAGCACCATGGCTGAGATGGCGAGCTTCGGGCGTGGCATGGTCTCCACCTTCGACGAGACCATCCAGCAGATAAATCAGGAGATAGGCGCGCTGCAGGAGGCTCTCGGAGCCCTCAAGGCTTAGCCAATAGCACCTTTGTAGAGAGCTGGGGCGTCTTTCGTAGGGGGCATCCCCCTATCCCTTTTTATACCTATTCACCATTTAGGTATGCAGCGCACCGCTATGCCTACGGGCGGCTTGCTGCCGAATGGGGGCATTTATATCGAGTAGGTAGCCCGTAGCAGCAGCCGGTTTTTCGCTATGCTCAACAGCGCTAGCCCACATCCCACCCGCCAGATGCTGCGCCACTAACAAGCCGCATTGGGGTGGCCATCGGACTCTAGCTAAGCCCTGCCCCATCGTTAAAGGCAGGGGAGCGATTTGCCATGAAGCCTTGTAATGATAACAAACCATCTCCGTTGCGCCTAGGCCTCCCCTCCGAATTTCACCGAGGAAATTCGGAGGGGAGGCCTAGGCGGAGCGTGGTTGAATACCGGGGGGGCATGGGCCTTAAGAGCTTTTGCGCAAGGGAATGCTCGTCCATATGCGGCTTGTCGCATTGCAGGTGGTTCTGCGAATTTGGGGATAAATGGGCAAGCTGCATCCCCTCATTTAGGGGGATTAGGGCTTTCTTCTTGCATGTTGACAGACTATATCCGTTTGTTGGTGTAACATTTCGTACCATTTAGCCGTAGGAATTGCCCGTCTCGGGGAATCTTGCTAGTTTTACGTACCAATCAAGGGCGGATTGAAGGCTATTTGAACAGCGAACCTACTTTACTGTTAGTCTGCGTACGGGGGCTTGCTGCACGTTTGTGGTTAGGCCTCTACAGCAACCGTTTTTTAGGGTTGTCGTCCAGGGGAGGTACTGCTATGAATGGATTAAGGGAATCAAAAAGGAAGAAGTGATGGGTGGCAAGAAAGTATCAATCGCGCTGCAGCTGATTGTTAGTATCGGCTTTGTGGTGTTGGCGCTGGTGGTGACGACAGTGATTTCGCTGACCTTCCAGAATCGGAATCAACGGGCGAGCGATGCGCTCAATCAGAATGCTCTGCCGTCGCTGTCGGTGCTCGAGGAGTGCCGGGAGCTAATCGTCTCGAGCGAGCTGCTGGTCAAGAGCTGGGTCTTCGCGGAGAAGCAGGAGAAGACTCCGGATAAGCTGCGCCTTCGTGCGCTGATTGATACGGAGTATGGAGAATCCTATAGCAGGGTACGGGCGCTGGCGAGCGAGTGGCCGAAGGAGGACCTGGAGGAGCTGGAGAAGATGAACCAGATAGTGGTCGACAGCCTCTTCCCGCTGCATCGTGAGGTGATAGAGAGCCTTGCGACCTTTGAGGCCTACGATGACTTCATGGTGATTTCGATGGTCCAGCCCCTGGTTGAGGCGGATGGCCCCATCATCACCACTACGATGCGTGCTCGGGAGAAGCTCGAGGGGCTTATACAGCGCCAGAAGGTGCGTGTGGAAACGGCCAGCGCTGAGGTCCAGGAAAGGGCGAATACCTTTACTACTGTATTGCTGATAAACTCGATTATTTCTGTTGTTCTGCTCATACTGATTGGCTGGGAGCTGCTACGTCGCATTAAGGGCGCATTGGGTGAGATGTCGCAGACCGTAGAGGAGGTGGCCTCTGGCAACCTGACGCTGGAGATCCATGACAACCGGGGGGATGAGTTTGGGCAGCTCCTGCGAGGGCTTGCAGATATGGTACGGAAGCTCCGCCAGATCGCCATTTCGATTAGCGAGGAATCGGTTGCGCTGGGGCGCTCGCGCGACGAGCTTAGCGGCGTGGCGAATGAGGTGAGCGAGGGGGCTGCCATACAGGGTAGCGCGGCCGAGGAGATAACGGCCTCCATGTCGGGCATGATGGATATGCTGAGCCGTATGAACGATGAGGCTACCAGCACGCAGACGGCCTTCTCGGCGGTGCGTGAGGATCTTATCCAGATGCGCGATGAGAGCAAGAAGAACCTCGATGCGATCGGCACCATCTCGGAGCGCATAGAGATAGTCAATGAGATTGCCAACCAGACGAATATCCTGGCGCTCAACGCGGCGGTGGAGGCGGCGAGGGCTGGCGAGCATGGTAAGGGCTTTGCAGTTGTGGCCATTGAGGTGCGCCGTCTGGCGGAGCGGAGTCGTGAGGCGGCCGATGAGATTCTCGCGGTGGCGCGCGAGACGGTGCAGGATACCAGGCGGGTCGGGGCGTTGCTCGACAAGATTAGCCCGCAGATAGATAGCACGTGGGCCATCCTGCAGGAGTTTGCGGAGAATAGCCAGCAGCAGACGCTGACGGCTGAGCAGATAAACAACGGTATGCAGCAGCTCAACGATATTACGCAGCGTAATGCGGCCAACGCAAGCACCCTGGTAAGGAATTCCGGGGAGCTACACGACCGCAGCGAGAGCTTGGACAAGACCATCCGCTACTTCCGGATATAGGCTGGTTCTGGCTCGGATGCTGCTGGAAGGGGGGAGGGCTATGACTCCCCCTTTTTGTGCGATTATAGCTGCCCCTCTAGGCCTCGTCGATGAGCATCTGGGCTGGCGGGTTGATGAGGTAGACCCGCCGTGTGGCGCGCGTGATGGCGGTGTAGAGCCAGCGGATGAGGTCGAGGTCTACGGGGAGGCCGGGGTATATCTCGGGGTCTATGAGTACGGTGTCCCACTGGCCTCCCTGGGCCTTGTGGCAGGTAACGGCGTAGGCGTACTTGAGCTGCAGGGCGTTCAGGTGGGGGTCTTTCTGCAGTAGCTTTTTGTCGACTTTCCCCTCGTGCTCTTCGAGCAGCTGCTGTCGGACGGCTTGGTAGAGCTTGCTGGCCTCTTCGCGGGGGAGGTTGGGGGTGTTGGCGTGCAGGACTGCGGTCATAGCCATGGCGTTGATGGTGTCGGTGGGTTGCTCTTCGAGGGTGAACTCTAGGCTGGCAAAGTCGTGGTCGTAGAGGTGGCTTCTGTCGTAGACGCGTTCGAGGCGGATAATGTCCCCGTTGGCGAGGAAGGGGATGCGCTTCATGCCTTTGGTCCAGAAGTAGGAGTTGCGGCATACCATAAGGCGATCACCGGGGGTGAGGTCCTCCTCGCGGTCGAGGATTTGCTGGCGGATGAAGGCGTTGTACTGGTTCGCCTGGCGGTTCGATCGGGTGAGGATCATGGTTTCCTCTGCCAGCTCGCCGAGGTAGCGGCTCGTGAGGATGTCCAGCGCATCCTCCTGGGGTAGGGTCTGGAAGTCGGGGTAGCGATGCATGTCGAAGCGTGGGAGTCGTATGGGCGTGGTCCGCATGATCTCCCGTATATCGGTCGCATAGCGCAGTATACCGGACTCCTCCTGCTGGCGGACGACTGCGCGCAGGGAGGCCGTTTCGACTTTGGAGAACCATCTTCGCATTACCTGGGGGGCCAGCGCAGGGCTCTGGGATTGGCCGACAGGTGGGAGCTGGGCATCGTCGCCCACCAGGATCAGCCGTCCGGCATCCGCCTGGAGTACGAAGGAGACGAGGTCGGCCAGGAGGTTCTGGGTGCTGGCGAAGCCTGAGCCTAGGTTGCCGTCCCCGACCATGGAGGCTTCGTCCACGATGATGATGGCGCCGGGGTGGTTGTTGCTCTTCTGGGTGAAGTGCGGCGTGCCGCTCTGGCTCTCCTCTACCTGGTAGATGGTGCGGTGTATGGTGCTGGCAAAGTGCCCTGCTGCGCGCGATAGCACCTTGGCCGCTCTGCCCGTTGGTGCGCATAGGAGGAATGGGAGGTCCTGCTCCTGGAGGGTGTTTACTAGGGCGCCCAGGAGGGAGGTTTTGCCCGTTCCCGCATAGCCGTTTAGGATAAAACAGGCATTATCTTGCTCATCTGCCAGAAAATTCGCTATTTTTGCCAGCGCGTGCGTTTGGTCTCCGGTTGGCCTGTGCCTGAAATTGGTCAGGATGGACTGGTAGAGGACCTCTCTGAACGTCATGGTGCTTGGTGTTGCTATTTTACCCACTGCGGTTTGGGGGTGTTCTCCCCCCTCTGGCGCAAAGATAATGTAAGCGTGGATATGCGGCGTGTAGTAGTTCTGGTATTGGCCGTGCTGGCGGCCGTTTTGGCGTACCTGCTCGTGGAGAGCATCATGGCGCCCATACGTTTTGAGCGGGATAAGGATGCTCGCTATGCGGCCTGCATAGAGCGCCTGAAGCAGATTCGGGAGCTGCAGGTGGCCTTCCGCTCGGAGAACCACCACTACACGGCTAGCTTTGATTCGCTTATTGCCTTTGGTAATACCGATTCGTTCCGCGTGGTTCGTCAGGTTGGCTCGTTGGACGATTCGCTGGCTGTGGCCGAGGGGCGCGTTCGGCGCGATACGATAAGCGTTAGCGTTCGGGATAGCCTCTTTGCGGAGGGGATGATTCTGGATTCCCTGCGCTTTGTTCCCTTTACGGGTGGGCGTAGCAAATTCGGCATGGATGCCGGTAAGCTGACGACGGCCTCGAAGGTTACTGTACAGGTCTTTGAGTGCCGGGTGTCCAACCGGGTGCTGCTGGAGGGTTTGGACCACCAGTCGATAGTGAACATGGATGATGTAGCCCAGCAGCTGGGGCGCTATCCTGGCCTCATGGTGGGGTCGATGGTGGAGGCAACGAATAATGCAGGGAACTGGGAGTAGATATGGCCTATGAGTAGAGTGGAGCTTTTCGATGAGACGTTCGATCCGAGCGTTGCGGCGCATGTAGACCTGGTGGTTGCGCCCACGGGTATGGGGTGTCGCCTGGTGTTGCACGACAGCATGCGTAAGCAGTTTGTGGGGCTGGTAGAGTTCCCATGGACGGTGCGTTCGGATGCGGATTGGGCGCAGGTCTTTTCCCAGCTGCTAGGGGCGTACTCCTGGCTGGGTCAGGATTTCCATTCGGTGCGTCTGGTGTGGGATTCGACCTGCTACACCTTGCTCCCCAAGGAGTACTACGTGCCGGAGGAGGCCAAGAAGGTCTTGCAGTCGGTGGTGCCGGTGGCTTCACTGGATGTGGTGTATACGGGAGCGGTGGGGGAGGATGCCCTGCTGCTCTACGGCGTACCGAGCGAAATGCTCAATGCGGCGCGCGGGCTGTGGGCGGATTTCCCCGTTCAGCATAGCGCCATGTCGCTCTGCCATTTGGCGAGGGAGGAGTACAAGAAGGGTACGGGTCTTCTTGTTTACCTGGCTACGGGGGCTTGTACGGCGGTTTTGGTGCGGGAGGAGGCGTTGCTGGCCTGCGTTCCCTTCTGGCCGAGCTGCGCGGAGGATGTTCTGTATCGTTTGGCGGGTATTTGCGAGGCGAATGGGCTTTCGGTGCCGGAGTTGACGTATCGTATCTTTGGGCCGGGGTTTAAGCCACCTGTAGCTGATGCGGAGCGTGGCGATGCGCTGTTTATCGGGGCGGGGGCTGTTGATGACCTCCTATGGCAGTACATGCTCCGGGAGGAGGGGCGCATAGCTTTTGGCGAGCGAGGGGTGAGCTACCTGCTGGAGAAGAGCCTTGCTGGATACATGCCGTTTTTCGGGGCGATGGAATGCGCATAGTCGGTGGGCAGCTGGGGGGACGGGTGTTCCACTCGCGGGGTTTTGGCGGGCGTCCGACTATGGATAGAGCGAAGGAATCGCTTTTTAACGTGCTATCCAACCGGGTTGATCTGGAGGGGCTTTCCGTGGTGGATCTCTTTGCGGGGACTGGTGCTATAGGGTTTGAGTTCGCCAGCCGCGGGGCTGAGCATGTGGTTTTGGTGGAGGCGAACCGGAAGCATGCCCGTGAGATAGTTCGCAATGCGGGGGAGCTGAGGCTAAGTAATGTTGAGGTCGTTACGGCTCGGGTGGAAAGCTGGTTGAAGCGGGCTGAGGGCAATCGCTATGACCTGGTTTTTGCGGACCCGCCCTATGCCTTGGGCTTGGTGGGGGAACTCCCGGGGATGATTCGGGCTTCCGCCTTGCTACGTCCGGGGGGGCTGCTGATCGTGGAGCACTCTCCTGGGCAGGAGTTCAGCGGTTTTACCCCGTCGTTTGCCCGCCAGTATGGGGATGCGGAGTTCTCGTTCTTCCTGTTTTGATGGGGCCTGCCCTAATTCGGTTTATAGCGGGGGCATGCCTCAGATTAAGGCTAGCCCCATTCGTTCCATTAGCCGCACGACGAGCCGATTGCCATTCTAGGCACGCTGCGAGCCGCTATGCCTACGGGCGGCTTGCTGCCCACTGCGCCGAATGTTTTCTTTAATCGGAGCAAGTAGCGGCAGCTGGCCTTTCCGCTTCGCTCAACAGCGCCGGAGTGCTGGGCTTCTGCGCCATCGCCACGTCTAGGGTGGATGATTGGGATAAACGGAGCTGGGGTACTGGTCTGGCTATAGGGCGTTGAGTACGTGGCGTATGGTGGGGTAGGTGTCTGCGGCCTTCTCCATGAGTTGCGGCACAGGTAGCCATGTGAGGTTGGTGATTTGCTCTTCGGCCTGCGGGTTTAGGCTGTCTGGCTGGTCCGTTACCATTTTGAACCACTGGGTTTCCTTGATATACCACTGCTCGTTGGCGAGGTATACGTGGTAGGTGGTGGTGAGGGGTTTCTCTATGCTGACCTGGGGAAGTCCGGTTTCTTCTTGTACCTCCCGTATGGCGGCGTTTTCTGGCGTTTCGCCCTCCTCTATGTGCCCCTTGGGTAGATCGAGCATGTCCCTTCTGGTCATGGAGAGGGCGTTGCCTGCGGGGTCGAACACGAGTCCGCCAGCAGCGGCTACGGGGGTAAATAGCGAGAGGAACGCCTCTTTGACGGAGTCGTCCTTGCAGGGGGATACGTATAGCTGGTGGATAAAGTCGTTAGAAACGAAGATTTCTAATACCTTTGCTGCGACTTCAGGGGCAAATGGCCGTAGAATTAGGGTATGCTCGTCTAGCAACGTCTGCGTATCGGCGCTGCTAAAGACGCACCGCTTGAGGCCGTAAGAGAATTCAAATAGGTTCATCATGCAGGACAGACTTCTAGATATCCTGTTGGATATAAAGGCAATACACTTGAGTAGCGATCAGCCCTTTTCGTGGGCATCGGGCTGGCTTTCTCCAATCTACTGCGATAATCGTAAGGCACTTTCATCCCACGAAGCTAGACAAATTATTTGTCATAGCATGCACGGTTTGATAGCAGAGCGCTTTTCTGGGGTAGAAGGGCTTGTGGGTGTGGCAACTGGTGGGATAGCGATGGGGGCGATAGTGGCGCATGAGATGGGGTTGCCCTTTGCGTACGTACGCCCCAAGCCGAAGGATCATGGCCTGGGCAATCAGATAGAGGGTTACGTCTCGCCCGGTCAGCGGGTTGTGGTGGTAGAGGATTTGATCTCGACCGGTGGGAGTAGCCTTTCAGCGGTGCGTGCGCTTCGCGAGGCGGGCCTGGAGGTGGTGGGCATGGTGGCGATTTTCACCTATGCCTTTCCGCAGGCGGCGACGGCCTTCGAGGAGGCCGGTGTGGAGCTACATACGATAAGCAGCTACCCGAAGCTACTCGCTCGGTTGCAGGCAACTGGGCAGATCGATGAGCGGAAGCTCGCGGTACTATCGGAGTGGAGAGAGAAGCCCGAGGTGTGGGGGCGCAACTAAGCATTTAGGTAGATGGATAAGTTCGAGAGCAAGATTACGCGTTCCTCGGCCAGCGCCGAGGCCTTGTATAGCCGCATGCAGAGCCTGGAGAACCTGGCAGGCCTGGTGGGACGTGAGGAGGTTAGCGAGGTGGAGGCTACGGCGGATCAGTGCACCTTCCGGGTGAAGGGTGCAGGGCGAATGGGGCTTCGAATCGTGGATCGCGAACCGTTCAAGACGCTGAAGTTTACTGACGTTGATGGTAAGCCCCTGAGCTATACGGCCTGGATACAGTTCAAGGAGGTCGGGCCGGGCGATACGCGTATCCGGATTACGCTGCATACGGAAATCCCCTTCGTGATGCGCGCCATGCTCAAGGGGAAAATCCGCAAGGGGCTGGATCAGGCGGCCGAGGCGATAGCCTCCATGCCCGCTTAGCCCGGCTGGTTAGGTTCCGTAAAGTAGCCCGTCGATGCGTATTCTCATAATGGCCGATGCCGACAGTGCGCATACGCTCAAGTGGATTGGGGCGTTTCGGAATGCCCATGAGGTTTGCGTGTATAGCTTTTCTGCGCCGGGGGTGGGGCATGGCGCATTGGAGGGCATACCGGTGTACCAGGTGCCCGAGGATGTCCTGGCCGCGCTGCGCACTACTGGCGTTCGGTGGCAGGTACTACGCTTGGTTAAGCACCTGCGGGGGGTGGTTCGTGCCTTTCAGCCGGACGTGGTTCACGCCTTCAATCTGTCTAGCTATGGTGTGGTGGGGTCGTTCCTGGGCTTTCACCCCTTCGTGGTCTCGACCCTAGGGCTGGATGTGTATCACTACCCGAAGCGTGATGTTCTCAGCCGTTTTCTTACCCGCCGGGTGTTCAAAAAGGCCGATGTTCTCCTCTCGACTTCAGAGGTTATGGCCAAGGAGTGCTCCAAGTATACGGATAAGGAGATGTGCATTACGAGCTTCGGGGTGAACACGGATTTGTTTCGCCCTGTGCCGAGTGAGCATCGCTGGGGGGAGGGGAGCTTTGTGGTGGGCAATATCAAGCTGCTGGGAGAGGTTTCTGGTCAGGATCTGCTTATTGGTGCATTTGCAAAACTCTGCGAGCGTAACCCGAATGTGGACTGCCACCTGGTGTTTGTGGGGGATGGCACTACGCGCCAGGAGCTTGAGGCGCAGGCGGTGCGGCTGGGCATTCGGGAACGGGTACATTTCGAGGG
>PDRH01000091.1 GCA_002748015.1 Bacteroidota bacterium
GAGGAGGAAGGAACCGCCGCAGGAGCTTCAGACACCTGCGCCTCCGCGGCCGCCTCTGCGGCCATTGCCGCCTCATCCTGCGCAAGGGCATATGGATGGATGAAAAGCAAAAGAGCTACAAGCAGGGTGCATGCAGTGCCCCTGACCTGTAGCTCTTTGATACGTATGCTGGTAAAAAGATTGCCCATATTCCCCGACTTTCTGCGGAATCCCCTACAGTTTATATCCCAAATGTAGGCAATTGGGGGGAACTAGCAAAATCCTTTTGACAGACGGCTATTCCTGGAGTATCTTTTCTGCGAGTGCCTTGGCCAAAGCATCAGCCTTGGCTAGAGTTGCCTCATCAGCCCCGCCGTACATATCCACCGATTCGCCCACAATAGGGAGCTTGGCACTTGCGGCAAACTTCTCCAGGCCTTTCACGCCACCGCCACCCCAGCTGTAGCCACCGAAGAGGCCGAGGTGCTTGTTGGCCACACCGAGTAGCTCCAGCTCGTGGCAAAGAGCGACCATCTTCGGATGCATATCTGTATTGTAGGCCACCGTACCCAGTACAAGCCCCTTGTAGCGCCATACGTCGGATATGATATACGACATATCGGTCTTGGACACATCGTAGAACTTAATCTTACGCACACCGTTGAGCACCAGCTGACGGGCTATATACTCGGCCAGCGCCAGCGTATGCCCATACATAGAGGCCACAGCGATAGTGGCACCTACCTCCCCCTCCTGGCGACTCCATACATCGTACTTATTGATTACCCAGGCAGGGTTCTCACGCCATATCGGGCCGTGCGTTGCGCAGATGGTCTTCACCGGCACGCCATCCAGCTTGGCCAGCGCCCGCTGCGCAAACTTGCTATACTTACCTACAATGCAGGAGTAGTAGCGACGCATCTCATCCTCATAGGCCGAAGCATCGAACTCATCATCGAATATCTGCCCATCCAGCGCCCCGAACGTACCGAAGACATCGGCCGAGAAAAGGGTCATCGTGGTCGTCTCGAGCGTCATCATCGTCTCCGGCCAGTGCACCCAGGGGGTAATAACGAACTTGAGCTTGTGGTGCCCCAGGTCTAGCTCATCCCCATCCACCACCTCCATGAACTCAGCGGCATTGGGGTAGTACTCATCAATCATACGCTTGGTGAGCTTATTACCAATGAGCTTCACGCCCGGGAAGCGACTAGCAATCATCGGCAGCGCACCGCTATGGTCTGGCTCCATGTGATTGATGATGATGTAGTCCAGGCTACGCCCATCCAACACCCTCTCCAAACGCCCAATCAGCTCCAGCGTATTGGCCTCATGCACGGTATCCACGAGCACGCTCTTATCATCCACGATAACGTAGCTGTTGTAGGCCATGCCATTGTCGAGGGGCCAAACCCGCTCGAAGAAGGTGGTAGACCTATCATTGACACCCACCCAATGGATGTGCTCGGAAACCTTTGCGGTATATATCATAGCAGTTAGTCTATAAATTGCGTACAGGGTGTGACCCACAAAGTCCACCCTGCACCTGTTTACTTCCTATAGTTCGAAATAATTGCACCATCCAGTGATGGTCTAAAAGCATTAGCTCCCAATAGCTTGGGCTATTCCGCTTTGGCGGCCTTAGCCTCGGGAGAGCCAAATACCCGGCTCAGAATCTTCTCACCGAACTTCTTAGCCTTCCCTATGGGATCCTCACGTATGCTCGCCTCCTGCTCACCAACAAGGGTAAACAGCCCCTTGAGCGCCTCCTTCGTCACGTATTCATTCACATTAGTATCCATGGAGGAAGGGCCATCGTAGCTAGGTATAAGCCCCACAAAATCGAGCGATTTAGCCGTGCTATATATCCCCATAACCTTGTTGTAGTAGCCAGCAACCTCTCCCCACGTCGAGGTGAGATCGTCCCCTATCACCCCCTGCACAACTGGGGTAAAGGTCTCCACCAGGGGATTGTAGGTTTTCTCGTTCAGATAATCCGTTGCGGAATGTTGCCCCCCCTGTAGTATCTTTAGCCCATCCTGGATGGTCATGCCGGTAATGGCCGACTTGAATATCTCCAGGGTCTGACCATCAGCAGCAGCAGCCTCTGCAGCCTTATTCATTAGGTCAACGAGCGTTCCGCTCGCCTTACCCATCATCTGATTAACCACGCTCTCAGCTCCGGGAAGCCTACTCGCATTGGCCTTGACAAACTGCTGCAGCTGAACAACCTCCGGTGGCGCCAACAGCTTTATCGCCTCATTGACCGCAAAGCGCTTAACCTCATCCTTGGAGGCTTGGAAGGTACTCTCCTTCGCCCCCACCTCAAGGGCCTTCTTCAAACCCTTAACTATTTCATCCTGCGACAGCGAGCCGCTACCTAACCAATCCGCAAGGTTGAAATCTGAATCCTTATCGCAACTACTAAAAGTTGCGCCGATACCCAGCGCCACCATCAGGGCCGCACCTACCGCTAAAACACTTCTCTTCATTCCATTCCCCTATTAATGAACAAATGTGGAGCTGGCGGGAATCGAACCCGCGTCCATACAAGGAACCAGCCTGCTTTCTACATGCTTAGCTAAGGCTTAATTGTCGGGTGAAGGCAGGCGCTTAGCCACCAACCATCACCGTATCCTCTAAAGTTTCGCCATCGGTGCGAGGCCACCGAGAGCTAGCCCTATATTTCCGGTGCCTCTGATCGGGTCGCAACAGGGCGGTGCTACCCGGGAGACATCTCGTCGCCACGACTCCTGCGTGGAGATTAAGCCCGTCTTGCTAAGCAATGACTAGGCAGCGAGAGCGAAGTTGTTGTTGTCGCCACTTGCTTTTTGGTGCGCGCTAATTCATTACGAGCGTAGCACACGATGCTCGACATGCTTACAAACCCATTCGGCTTGCTGTCAAAACCAAAGTCAGCCCCAATACCACAAAGAACTACATACCGTCCACCACGCCCAGCATGGCCCCCACTATGCGGAGACCAAACCATCGACCCCTAGGCCTCCGGCGCCATCCCCTCCGAGAAGGGAATGCTAATCTGCTCCCCCTGCTCCGGCAGCTTTATCTGCCCATAGGACTGCTCATAGGCCCCAACATTGCCCTGCATGGCCAGCAGAAAACGCTTCGCATGGTCAGGGGTCATGATAACCCGGCTCACCACCCTCGGCGAGTCCATGCCCGGCATTATGCGCGCGAAGTCGAAGACGAACTCCGAACCCGAATGGTTGATAATCACCAAGTTGGCGTACACCCCAAGGGACTGCTTCGGCGATAGGTCAAGCACACCGCCCTGGCCATTCTGGGTTTCCCCCTCATGCATAGACATAGGCAAACGCTATTATACACCGCAAAGATACTACAATTTTTAGAACTCTTCGAGGTGAGCGGAAAAGTTCACCCATCTGCCTGCCTGCAATGCTCCAGTACGCCACAAAAAAGGGTAGGCGTACCGGTACGCCTACCCCTCAAAACTATCTAAAGCTATCTTCCAAGCCCTAGGTGCTACTTCCCTACAAAATGGAAGTGGCTACCGTAGCGCTCAAAGGCCTCACGGTCAAGCTGCTCACGGAAGTCCGGGTGGGCTACCGAAATCAGCAGCTTGGCGCGCTCCTGCAGGTTCTTACCGTAGAGGTTTACAGCCCCATACTCAGTAACAAACCAGTGCATATGCGCACGCGTCGTGATGCAGTCCGCACCGGTCTTCAGCGTGTTCACAATCTTGCTCACCCCCTTGGCAGTTACCGACTGCATGGCGATGATAGGCACGCCACCCTCCGAGCGACCTGCACCATAGATGAAGTCCACCTGGCCACCTACGCCGCTATAGTGCATCGGGCCGATCGAGTCAGAGCAAACCTGCCCGGTGATATCCACCTCAATAGCCGAGTTGATGGCGCAGGCCTTCGGGTTCTGCGCAATGATGAAGGGATCGTTGGTGTAGGCCACATCCTGCATCAGCACCTGCGGGTTCTCGTGGATGAAGTCATACACCTTCTTCGAGCCCATCAGGAAGGTCGACACGATCTTGTGCTTGTCGATTGCCTTCTTTGCCCCGGTGATTACGCCCTTCTCCACCAGCTCGAGCACACCATCAGCGAACATCTCGGTGTGGATACCCAGATCCTTGTGGTTGGTCAGCTGCGCCAGCACCGCATTCGGAATGGAGCCGATACCCATCTGCAGGCAAGCACCATCATCAATCAGCTCTGCGCAGTACTTACCAATCTTCATCTCATTCTCGTTGGGCGCGCCGTAGCCCGACTCCTCCAGCGGCTCATCATGCTCCACGAAGCGGTCAATGCGGCTCAAGGGGATCATCGCATCGCCGTAGGCCCGTGGGATGTGCTTGTTCACAACCGCAATGGTCGTCTCGGCCATCTCCATGGCGGCCAGCGAGGTGTCCACGGAAGTCCCCAGCGATACGAAACCGTGCTCATCCGGTGGCGACACCTGAATCATCACCACATTCACAGGGATAACCTTCCGACGGTACAGCAGCTGCGTCTCGCTCAGGAACACCGGGATATAGTCGGCATAGCCTGCCTGGGTAACCTTGCGCACGTTCTTGCCCACGAAGAAGCTATCCAGCTGGAAGATGCCCTCCATCTCCGGCGTTGCGTAGAGAGGCTCCGGCTCCGTATGCAGGTGGCGAACGGTTATGTTCTTCAGCCCCTTCTCCTTAGCGACCTCTACCATGGCCTCAACGAGAACCTGAGGGGTAGAGACCACGCTTCCCAGATGCACCGAATCACCACTCTTCAAAACGCTCACCGCCTCCTTGGCCGACATGAACTTGATATTGGATTTTGCCATATATCTTTTTCTCCTTTTTAATTACTTAGACGAATGTGAAGATAGACTGCAGCTGCAGCAGGTTAAACAGATCCTTCACCCCCTGCTGAGGGCTCTTTAGCTTGAGGGTCCACTTGCGCTCCTTGCACAGGCGTAGCAGGCTCAGCAACGCCCCGACCCCAGATGAATCAATGTAGTCCAGATTGGAGAGGTCAAGCTCCAGCGAGCCTCCCTCACCCTTCACCAATGCCAACAGCTCGCTCTTCACATCACCGACATTGGACACGTTAACCCGACTATGCGGCTCAAAGCTCACATGGGTTACGCCACCAGATACATTCTCTTTCAACATGATCTATTCATTTTTCGTTCTTAATTCCACATAGTCCCGGAGTTCCCCGATGGCGGCATCCAGCTCCCGCCGTACCCCCTCGCAACGTTGGGCAACGACCTCCTGCGACATACCACCCGCATCCAGCAGCTTCTCCAAGCCCTCCAGCTGCCCAGACAATGAACGGAGCCCCATCGATGCGGCGCTCCCCTTCAGCTTATGGGCGGCCGCCCGGAGAGCCATCACATCCCCGCAACCAGCTCCCTGCTCGAGCATCCCCGCCAGAGCGACAGACTGCTCCTCGAACAGCTGCGTAAGCTCCACTAGAATAGAGCTGTCATCGGACACAAGGCCCTCCAGCCAATCACGATCCAAAACAAGCGCGTCTCCCTCCGCTGTTGCCATACAAGCTCCTAGAGTATATTACTAGGCAAATGTAGCTATTTTTTTCTCCACACAAAACATCAGCCCCTAAGAAAAGCACCCCAGCACGTTTCCTCCTCCCGCCAAAAGGCCTAAATTTGCACCATGAAGCTAGAGATTGTACTCATAGACAAGACAGACCAGGCCTACCTCCGCACCGGCCTCGACCTCTACGCCAAGCGGCTCCAGCACTACTGCCGCCTGCAAATCACCACCCTGCAGTCCCCCGCCGCCTGGGGCAAGCTCAAGCCGGAAGAAATTAAGCAACGGCAGGGCGAGCAGCTCCTGAAGCGGGTCCCCCCGGGGCAAAATGTATACCGCCTCGACGAGGGGGGCGAGCAGCTCTCCTCTCGCCAGCTCGCCGGCCTCATCGAGAAGGAGGATCTATACGGGACAGGAACACTAACCCTCATCATCGGTGGCCCCTACGGCTTTTCCCACGAGGCGCAGGCCGCGTACCCCAAGGCCCTCTCCCTCTCCCGCATGACCTTCTCCCACCAGATGGTCCGCCTGATACTCCTCGAGCAGCTCTACCGTGCATTCACCATCATACGGGGCGAGCCCTACCACCACGACTAGCCTAGCAAACCGCACCCAAGCATTATGACCCCAGAAAACATCCGCTACACCCTCGGGCTCGGCAGCAATATGCACCCCAGGCGTAGCACGCTCAACGAGGCCATAGGACTCATTGAAAGCCACTGCGGCGAGGTTACTGCGCTGAGCCACCGATACATCTCCGAACCCTGGGGCTTCGAGGCCGATTCGTGGTTCATCAACCAGAATATAACCCTTTGCTCCCCCCTTCCCCCGCTCGAGCTCCTCGGCCAGCTGCAGGCCATAGAGCATGCGCTTGGACGACGGCGCAACCCCTCAGCCCAAGGCTACGCCTCCCGCCCCATCGACATCGACATACTCCTGGCCGAGGAGCGCCGCATGATCCACCCACGGTTGCATATCCCCCATCCCCACCTGCCGGAACGACGCTTCATACTCCTCCCCCTCATAGATTTATACCCCGAGGGCATTCACCCCACCCTCGGCCTCCCCTACGCACAGCTCCTCGCCCAATGCCCCGACACGGGGAAGTGCGAGCGGCTATAGCCACAAGCTAAACACCGGTAAGCAACGAACTCCAAACCGTCCCTCTTTACCGGGAGGGGGTGGCATCAAACACGCTCCGCCCAGCCAACCGCTCCGAATTTGCTCTAGGGAAATTCGGAGCGGTTGCCTTGGCGGATAGGGGGTAATCCCCTTACAGAAAGGAACTTAATCAGGAAAACGCACTATGTTCTACTGCTCCTGGGCAAACCACTCTGCATAGGAGGTCTGCGTCTCGTATAGGCGCAGGGAGAAGAGCTCCACCTCGGGAGGAAGCAGGGGTATTAGCTGGTCAGCCATCCACTGCAGCATATTCTCGCAGGTGGGCTGAAAGTTGAACTCTACGACCCGCATACGCCCATCGAGGAGGTCGGCAAACTCGCTCCAGCTCCCCTGGCGAATCATGATGGTGTGGTCTAGCCTATCGACAATTGCCCCGTTGACGCAACGCTTGAGTACGCCAAAATCGATGAGCATGCCGTCCTTCGGATGCCCCGGCTCATCGCGGGGTGTCCCCCTGAGGGTGACAAATAGGCGGTAAGTGTGTCCATGTATATTGGCGCAGAGGCCATCGTAGCCCGGCAGGAAGTGCGAGGCCTCAAAGGCGAACTCCTTGGTTAGGCGTATCTTCATTGTAAATGTATATTGGTAGAACGGGGGCTTGGGAAGTTGGCGGGCCTCTCCTACTTCACCCGATCTGGGTTCTGCTCTACAAACTTAGCCCAGGAGCTTGCCCCACCGGACTTGGGTCTAGCCCCCATGCCCTGGTAGTAATGGCAGAGGGCTACCGCCAGGGCATCGGTGGCATCGAGATGGCGTAGCGTATCGAGCTGAGCCTGGGGGAACTGCTTGGAGAGAAGTCCATGGACCTGCTCCTTGCTGGCATCGCCATTGCCAGTTACGGCCATCTTAACCTTCATGGGGGCATACTCCTCCACGCTCAGGTTCTGGGCGATGACGGCTGCGATGGCCACGCCCTGCGCCCGCCCGAGCTTGAGCATGCTCTGGGCATTCTTCCCGTAGAATGGGGCCTCGATGGCCACCTCTGTGGGGTGGAACTGCTCCACCAGGCGTGCGACGCTAGAGTATATGCCCCCGAGACGCTCAAAGTGATTCCCCCCATCCATCAGGTTGATAGAGCCACAGGCTATGAAGTGCGGCTTGGTGGGCTGGTCGCCACAGACGAGTCCGTAGCCCATGATACGAGAACCGGGGTCTATCCCCAGGACAACCCGCCCCCTAGGAAGGGTCTGCCACTGCTGGGCAACCAGCTCTGTGACTCGCTTCAAAGGGCTACCAGGTCTTCTCCTTCCACTGCAACTCCTCCACCCCAACGTAGGGTTGCAAAGCCTTCGGGATACAGATTCCGTGCTCGGTCTGATGGTTCTCGAGCAGAGCCGCCACGATGCGAGGAAGGGCAATGGCACTACCATTGAGCGTATGGGCCAGCGTGGGTTTCTTCTCTCCCTCGGGGCGATAGCGGAGCTGGAGACGGTTGGACTGGAAGTCCTCAAAATTGCTGACGGAGCTAACCTCTAGCCACCTGTCCTGGGCTGCAGAATACACCTCTAGGTCGTAGGTAAGGGCGGAGGTAAAGCTCATATCACCAGCGCAGAGCTTCAGCACACGGTAGGGTAGCTCTAGCTTCTGGAGGATGGTCTCGACATGCTGCACCATTTCCTCCAGACGATCGTAGGAACGCTCGGGACGCTCGATGCAGACGATTTCCACCTTATCGAACTGATGCAAGCGGTTAAGCCCACGGACATCCTTACCGTAGGATCCCGCCTCACGACGGAAGCATGGGGTATAGGCTGTGATGGCCACGGGGAGCTGCTTTTCCTCCAGGATGACATCACGGTAGATGTTGGTTAGGGGCACCTCAGCCGTTGGTACAAGATAGAGGTCGTCAAGCGGGCAATGGTACATCTGCCCCTCTTTATCCGGCAGCTGGCCTGTGGCGTATGCGCTTTCCGCATTAACCACAATGGGGGGCTGTATCTCGGTGTAGCCAGCTCGGGTGTTCTCATCGAGGAAGAAGTTTATGAGCGCCCGCTCGAGCCGTGCACCCATGCCCCAATATACGGGGAAGCCACTACCGGTGATCTTCACCCCCAGCTCAAAGTTGATGATGCCTAGCTTGGTGGCGACTTCCCAGTGCGGGAGCGCCCCCTCTAGCATGCGGGGCTTCTCGCCCTCGGCACGCACCACAAGATTGTCGTCAGCACTCGTTCCCTTAGGCACCGACTGGTGGGGGGCGTTGGGTAGGGCAAGGAGTAGCTCCTTCAGCTCGCTGTCTATTGCAGCCTGAGCTTCGGTGGCAACCTTGATGCGCTCCTTAAGGGTGGCAACCTGCTGCTTAGCCTGCTCTGCGGCCTCCTTTTCACCCGCCTTCATAAGCGCACCTATCTTCTTGGAGGTGCTATTCACCTCATGCTGTAGGGCGTCAAGGCTCGTCTGCTGCTCACGGCGCATCTGATCCTTAGAAAGGATGCTGGCTATATGATCCTCGGCCGGGAAGCCCTTACGGGAGACCCGCTCTACGATGTCCTGCGTCTGTTCGCGCAGCTTCTTTAGGGTAAGCATATCTATGTTGTATGATTATGCCCCCGAGGGGAAGAGGCGCTACATTGCTACTGGGTACAAAGGTAGGAAAAATGGGGAAATGACGGTGAACCGCTCCCTCCGTGAGGCGAGTAGGGGAAAGCGAGAGGAACTGCAGGCCGGTCTAAATCGAGGAGGTGTAGATTGGCGCTGGGTACAAAAAAGCCGGAGGTTCTACCCACTGTAGAAACCCTCCGGCCTGGTGTTCAACCCAAATGCTATCTACTCCGCCTTGGGTATAATGGATATGAAAGACTTTCCGTTGGCCTTCTTCTTGAAGGTTACGTAGCCATCCACCAGTGCGAATAGAGTATGGTCTCGCCCCATACCCACATTGAGTCCGGGGTTGTGTACGGTCCCACGCTGGCGTACAATGATGTTCCCAGCCTTTGCGAACTGGCCGCCGAATAGCTTAACGCCTAGTCGTTTTGAGTGTGAGTCGCGTCCGTTCCTAGAACTGCCGACCCCTTTTTTGTGTGCCATCTACGTCTGTCTCCTATCTCTTTGGTTAGGCAACTATTTCGTCTATCTCGATCTGGGTGAAGCACTGGCGATGTCCACGCTTCACCTTGTAGCCCTTCCGACGCTTCTTCTTGAACACGATGACCTTGTCACCCTTAACGTGCTCGAGAACCTTGGCATTCACCTTCGCCCCGGCCACGGTAGGTGCTCCCACAGTGATGGCGCCGTCATTGTCCACCAGAAGAACGTTGTCAAACGCTACGCTCTCGCCCGGTTCCTGGGCCAGCCTATGCACAAAAAGCTTCTGCTTTGGCTCTACCTTGAACTGCTGCCCTGCAATTTCTACAACTACGTACATATTTCTATCTCTTAGTCCCTTCTGATTCTTGTTCTACCACCACGGGGTGGGTACATCTTGCTCCTAACGAAGCGCGAAGATAATACAATTATTCAGCATAACAAAAGTCTCCAGCGCAATGCGTACCCATGCCCCCGGGCCGGTTCAGCATAGGGGAATAATAGCCTCTGGAAAGCGGGGGAATTTCTCCCCAATCTTTATATCTTTGCGAGCGTTAGGATCGCAAGGAAACTAGAAACATAACGCATGGATTCGTTCAAGACCACTGTCACCACCCTCCTTACCCTGGCCGGCTCGCTCGGTATTTTTCTCTACGGTATGAAACTCCTTAGCGAGGGCTTGCAGAAGGTTGCAGGGGACAAGATGCGGGACCTCCTGGCGGCGATGACTAGCACCACCTTCAAACGCATAATGACGGGTCTCGTTGTTACTGCGGTGATTCAGTCCTCGTCGGCGACGACAGTAATGGTGGTAAGCTTCGTGCAGGCGGGGCTGCTTTCTCTAGTACAGGCCGCCGGAGTGATTATGGGGGCGAATATTGGAACGACGATAACGGCGTGGGTTATCGCCCTACTCGGCTTCAAGCTGAAGATCAGCGCGCTCTCGCTACCGCTCATCGGGATTAGCCTACCATTCCTTTTCAGCAAGCGACCGGGGCGACGCTCTGCTGGAGAGCTAATGCTCGGCTTTGCGCTCATCTTCCTCGGGCTGGCCTACCTGAAGGAGGGGATACCGGACCTGCGGGAGTACCCGGAAATACTGGAGAAACTCAGCTCATTTACCAATATGGGCTTCCTCTCAGTGCTACTCTTCGTGCTGATCGGTACGATAATGACAATCGTAGTCCAGAGCTCATCGGCCACCATGGCGTTGACGCTGGTGATGTGTGCTAATGGCTGGATAGAGTTCCCCATGGCCTGCGCAATGATTCTTGGGGAGAATATCGGGACGACAGTCACCGCAAACATGGCTGCAGCAGTGGGGAATGTGTCGGCGAAACGGGCGGCCTTTTTCCACCTGATTTTCAATATCATTGGGGTGATTTGGGTGCTGATTCTCTTCTACCCCTTCCTCTCGCTAGCGGGGCGCCTGACAAGCATGTGGGCGGCCGACCCATCGAGCCATACCGATAGCGTACCCCTGGCCCTGTCTCTCTTCCACACCCTCTTCAACGTAACAAACGTACTACTACTGGTGTGGTTTACGCCCTACATTATCAATTTGGTGAAGCGTTTGCTGCCGCTGAAGGATAATGAGGAGGAGGAGTTCCGCCTACGGCATCTGAACGTGGGTACGCTCTCGACTGGCGAGCTGGCGCTGGACCTGGCCAAGCAGGAGACAATAGTATTTGCCAACCGGGTATACCGCATGTTCGGGATAATGCGTAGCATGATGGTGACAGAGAACGAGAAGGAGCTACAGAAAATCTATGAGCGGGTCATCAAGTACGAGAATATCAGCGACCGTGTGGAGGTGGAGATAGCCAACTACCTAGGGCAGATAAATAATGCGGACATCTCGAGCGAGGCGAATGCGCTACACCAGGCCCTGCTAAAGATTATCGGGGATATCGAAAGCATTGCGGACTACTGCGACAATGCGGCCAAGATATGGATGCGTAAGCGCAAAGTGGGGATAGAGTTTGACGAGCACGTGCAGGGCAAGGTTAATCAGATGTTTGAGCTTGTGGACCAGGCCTTCTCAGTAATGCAGAAGAACCTGCTAGGGGACTTCGACCACCCCGACCTTGAGAGCGCGAACGAGTGCGAGGCCTCCATCAACCGCTTCAGAAACGAGTTGCGTGCTGAGCACGTGAAGAATATTGAGGATGGTCTCTATAGCTACCAGACGGGGGTATTCTTCTCGGACATGTACTCGCAGTGCGAGCGTATGGGGGACAACATCATCAACATTACCGAGGATATCGCCGAGATGCACACGCCGATTAAGGGGCTGGATAGCGA
>PDRH01000092.1 GCA_002748015.1 Bacteroidota bacterium
CCTACTACCTGAGTGAGGGTATCCTGAAGTTTGACCCCTTCAAGACCCTAGACCGTGAGGGCGTGTTCCCACTGGTGGAGGGTGCAACGAAGAAGGGGCGTGCCGCGAATGGGAAGCTGCATGTGGGGATATGCGGTGAGCATGGCGGGGATCCGGTTTCGGTGGGCTACTGCCACGAGCTGGGCTTGGACTACGTGAGCTGCTCTCCCTACCGTGTGCCGATTGCCCGTCTGGCCGCTGCGCACGCTGCGCTGAGCGAGTAGAGGCTTAGCATTATAGGCTTTTATGGGGCCTGCTGCGGCCGCAGCAGGCCCTTTTGCGTGGTGCTATTCTGCTCTGTAGGGTTGCTAGAATTGGCTTTCTATCCATTGGCCATTCTTGGCATGCGGCGAGCCGCTATGCCTACGGGTTGCGTGCTGCGCAATGCGGGGAGTCGGGGGGCGAGCGAGTTGCCCGTTGCGGTGGCTGGTTTTGCCTACGCTCATGGGCGCTAGCCTTCGTCCAGCGAGCCAGATGGGGGCGGCTGATGGAGCGGATGGGGGGCGTGCGTTGGCGTGGGCATGGACTCATTCTATATGCCTTGCGCTCCTTGCTTTTCGTATGATTGTATACTATCTTTGAAATACTTTGCGGGGGGGCGAATGGGTCCTTTGGTTGTACTTTTCTAATAAAGTAAGTAGGGAGATTAGGTATATATGGATACGGGTTTTATAGTTGGTCAGGTACTGCGCATTTCTTTAGGTATTGCGATAACACTGGTGGTTCTCTGGCTGGTGTTCCGTAGGTCTGTGGCGTTGAAGATTGGTTTTGTCATCTTGGCGCTGGTGATTAGTACGACGACCATAGCGCGGATTAGTAGCCTTGGCCATATGAACAAGCTTCTATCGACGTTGCTTATTACTTTTCTCGCTTTTCTTGCGCTGACGGTTATCAATAGGATAGTGCAGCGGCCGCTGAAGGCGATAAAGGATAAGGTGGTACGCCTTTCGGAGGGGAATCTGGATCAGGAGTTCACTGAGCGTTCGGTTCGTAATGAGCTTGATGAGCTGACTAATGCCCTCTCGCAGCTGCTGGGCAACCTGCGCGGGATAATCACCGAGATAAACGCGAGCGCGGAGAGCCTCACGGAGGCGAGCCAGCAGATAAATCGGACTTCTCGCCAGCTGGCCAAGGGGGCCAATGAGCAGGAGGATGCCACGCAGCAGGTGGGGCAGGTGATAGAGGAAATCAAGTTCAGCATTGCCAGCAACACGGAGGATGCGGCTCTGACTTCTCGGAAGTCGCAGGAGGTGCGTAATAATGTGTTGAGGGTTAGCAGCCAGGCCAATGAGGCCATAAGCTCTAACGTGCTCATCAACGAGAAGGTGTCTATCATCCGGGAGATAGCGCAGCAGACGAATATCCTGGCGCTCAATGCGGCGGTGGAGGCGGCGCGGGCTGGTGATCAGGGGAAGGGGTTTGCCGTGGTGGCTGCGGAGGTGCGGAAGCTTGCCGAGCGTAGCGCCCTGGCCGCCGAGGAGATAGTGGTGCTCTCTGAGAGTACGAAGCAGCTCTCCGAGACGACAGGCGAGAGCCTCTCGGCGGTAATTCCGGATATCGAGGAGACCACCTCGCTGGTGGAGAATATTACTGCGGCCAGCCAGGAGCAGAATTCAGGAGCGGAGCGGGTTAACGCGAGCATGCAGCGCCTCAATGCGCTTGCGCAGCGCAATACGCAGCAGTCGGAGGAGCTGGCGACCACCTCCGGTAGCATGACATCGCAGGCTGACCACCTCCGGGAGCTGGTTGGGTACTTCAAGCTGCGCCGTTAGAGCACCCCTTGCAAGTGGTTCTAGCGACCTAGAGCGGTAGTAGTGCTTGATGCGCTGGCCGTTGGGTGTGAATGGCAGGGTGGTTGCAATTGGAGGTGCGAGCTTAAAAAAGCAAGATGTCTTGCTGGTAATTCGGGAAAAAGGTTGTACCTTTGCTGCGATTGATGCATGTTAGCTAGAATTCTAAAGCCAGGAGAATTAACGATAGAAGCCTATGACTAAAGCAGACCTCGTCAACGAGATAGCCAAGAAGACCGGTGTTGAAAGGGTGGCTGTGCTGGCTACTGTAGAGGCCATGATGGCCTCGATTTCTGATGCTCTAGAGCGGGACGAGAGCGTGTACCTGAGGGGTTTTGGCTCGTTCGTCAATCGCACCCGCGCCAAGAAGGTTGCGCGTAATATATCCAAGGGGGTAGCGATGGAGATTCCTGCCCACCGTGTTCCGACGTTTAAGCCGTCAAAGTCCCTCGTCGCTAGGGTTAAGGATAGCTGCCAGCCCAGCGACGAAGAGTAGTTCCCGTTGCCCAGCGAGTGGGGCGGGCTAGGTAGTATTGTTTCACCCATAAATCAGGAGGCCATAACATGCCAAGTGGTAAGAAGCGCAAGCGGCATAAGATGTCGACGCACAAGCGCAAGAAGCGCCTACGGAAGAATAGGCACAAGAAGAAGTAGCTAGTCCCCGGAGGGCTTGCAGGGGCGTGCTTTTGGCCCTGCAAGCCCTGGGGATTTTGCCACTTCGCAATGAAACAGAGCCAGAGGGGACAGCCAGGGGAAGCAGAAGAGCGGCAACCTGCGCACAAGAGCAAATTATCCGATTAAGCGGAACGGCCACACCATCTACATAGCGCGCCGTTACCTCCCACATATAGAAGCATTCACTAGCCACCACCTACTCCAGGCTAGGCGATTATCCTCCAGCGTTGCGCAAGGGCATTGACTCCAACCACCTCCTACCGATTATACTCCAAACCGTGGGTATCCTTGCAGCGTCAGCCGAGAGCTGTAGCTCTCCCGTACTCGGGAGCTTCACCACCTCAGTATTCCTTCTGGCCAGTAGTTTTTAGGCTACGTTTTGCGTGTCCATCCGTTACGCCTGGAAGTTGGTTAGCGGATGGCATCCTAGATTCGTGGCAGCACGGGTGTTGTGTTACCCAGTGCAAAAGGAATAGTTTACAGTGAATTCGCAACTTATTATAGATGTGCACCCTAAGACGGAGGAGACGAGAATCGCCCTCCTGGAGGATGCGCAGCTCATAGAATACCGCTCCGAGAAGAAGGATTCGAAGTTCTCCGTTGGGGACATATACATCGGCACGGTTCGCAAGGTTATGCAGAACCATAATGCGGCCTTTGTTGACATAGGCTACCGCCGGGAGGGTTTCCTCCATATTAAGGATCTCGGTCCGCACTTCAGCTTCATGATTGAGCAGGTCAAGCTTGCCCGTCGGGATGCGGCCCGGGGTAAGAAGCTGAAGGGCGAGAAGCTCATTCCCCGCTTTACCTACACTCAGCCCCCCGTCATTGCCGGGGAGAAGCCCCAGCCCGTACCGGATAGGAATGGGAAGATTACGGACTTCATCAAGACCAGCCAGCTTCTGATGGTGCAGATAGCCCGTGAACCCTACGCGAACAAGGGGCCTTCACTCACCACCGATATCTCCATCGCGGGGCGGCATATCGTGCTGCTGCCCTTCTCGGAGCGTGTGCATATTTCCTCCAAGGTGGAGGGGAAGGATGAGGTCATGCGCCTAAAGCTTCTTATGCAGTCCATCCTGCCCAAGGGGCTCGGCGCCATCGTGCGAACCGCTGCGCAGGGGCTCGGCGTGCGAGCTCTCCACCAGGAGCTGTCTGAGCTGCTGGAGAGGTGGGAGAAGTGCCTGGAGAATGTGCAGAATATCACCAAGTCGCCTGCTCTTCTCCTCGGGGAGATAAGCTCATCCTCTGCGCTTATCCGCGATAATCTCAATGCAACGTACTCCTCCATCCAGGTAAACGACCAGAAGCTCTACGACGAGATACATACCTACCTGCTGGACCATTCGCCGGACTCGGCCGATATCGTCAAGTACTACAACTCGACGAAGACCCCCATCTTTGACCATTTTGATGTGACCAAGCAGCTCAAGCGTTTGCTCGGCACTACGGTCTACTTCCATAAGGGGTCCTACCTCATCATACAGCACCCTGAGGCTTTGCATGTTATCGATGTAAACAGCGGTTCAGGTGCGAAGAATGCGGCTACGCCAGAGGCAACGGCCTTTGAGGTCAATCTCGCAGCTTGCGATGAAATCGCCCGGCAGCTCCGTCTGCGGGATCTGGGGGGGATTATCGTTATAGACTTTATCGACATGAATGACCGTGCTTCGCGCAAGAAGATCTACGAGCGGATGCGTGAGCTGATGGCCAAGGATAAGGTAACCCACAAGATACTGGAGATAACCGACTTCGGCCTCATGCAGATAACGCGCCAGCGCCACCGCCCGGAGGAGCGTCTAGACACTACTGAAAAGTGCCCTTGCTGTAATGGTACCGGTAAGGTGGAGTCTACCCTCGTGCTCGAGGATGAGATTGAGGCGAAGATTCAGCGGCTATCGAAGAAAATAAATAAGAAGAACCCCTATATCGAGATGCGCGCCCATCCCTTCGTGGCGGCCTACTACAACATGTCCACCTTCAACGAGGGCATTCTCAAGCCTTTGCTCCCTTCGCGCGCCAGCAAGGTGGCTAAGCAGTGCAATTGCCGGCTGGAGGTGGTGGCAGATACCTCTGTGAACATGCTCGAGTACGAGTTCCTGGATAGGGAGGGGAACGAGTACGAGCTATAGTGCTAGTCCAATGCGACGAATGTAGAAAATGCCCGTAGTAATGCGGGCATTTTTTGCACCCAACTAGGGGGTAATCTCCCTCCTAGTTCTCCAACAAAGCTCTAGCGCGGGGTGTTATAGATGCAGAGATTCCCAAATATAGCGCAATACGTATGAAGCTCATCAGGCTAGCTTTTCTGACCCTCTCCATTCTTCTTTTTACCCTGCCAGGAGGATATGCTCAGCCCGTGGACTGGACGGCCACCTATGCGAAAAGGGCAGATGGGGGCATGGATATCATTATCCGGGCTAAGCTCGCCCCGGGCTGGCATGTATACTCGGTAGACCTGCCCAAGGGGGGGCCAAGCCCAACGTCCATCCATTTCAATAACCCCGAAGGGTATACGCCCCAGGGAGGGCTTAGCGAGGCGGGGAGAGCCATCGTGGAGCATGACCCTATCTTTGACCTGGATCTGCGCTACTTTGCCGACAGCCTAATCCTTTCCCAACGCATTCAGCCGGAGGGTGGGGGAGCTTTCGAGGTATCGGCTACGGTTAGCTATCAGACCTGCCATGAGGGGGCCTGCAATATCGCAGACTTTACCTTTAAGCTCCCCATAGACCCGACCAGCGAGGAGAGGCTGGTGGTTGGCTCGTCGTCCTCGGCGAGTTCGATACAAAACCCCGCAAATGGCGAATCGCAAGCGCAGGAAGCTATCGGGGCAAATGCTATTTCCCTAGGTCCCGCCATAAGCCTTTCAGACCCCTCTGCCAACCCACTTGCAGGTTCTGCGGGTGGCGATACGATTGGGGAGCCATCGGACAGCTCAAGTACGCCAAGCAAGGGTAGGGTAGGGGATGATGCTCCCGAGCCCCCGAGTACTCCGGGGCAGCCTGATGGTCTGTTCTTTCTTCTGGCATTCCTGGCGGGCTTGGCTGCCCTGCTGACCCCCTGCGTGTTCCCGATGATCCCAATGACGGTTTCCTTCTTCCTTGATCAGGAGGGTAGGGCTAGGTCGCTAGCCAGCGCGCTGACCTTCGGGCTGGGTATCATCGCCATCTACACCCTTCTCGGCCTGGCCGTCTCGCTCACTTCCCTTGGGGCAGAGGCCATTACCAGCATTACTACCCATTGGCTCACCAACCTGCTCTTCTTTGCACTCTTCGTCGTATTTGCCGCTTCTTTCTTTGGCATGTTCGAGATACGTCTTCCCTCCTCGTTGGCAACCAAGGCAGATTCTGGCGTGGCGCGCGGGGGGCTGATGGGGGCTTTCTTCCTGGCGCTGACGACTGTGATAGTCTCCCTCTCCTGCGTGGGGCCCATTGTGGGCGCTCTGCTCGTGGAGTCGGCCGCCGGTTCGTCCCTGCGCCCTGTTGTGGGGATGTTCAGCTTTGCCCTAGGCTTTTCGCTACCCTTTACCCTGCTGGCGCTCTTCCCCTCCTGGCTTAAGCGCCTGCCCAAGTCCGGTGGGTGGATGAACTCCATCAAGGTTGTGCTGGGCTTCGTGGTGCTGGCTCTCTCGCTCAAGTTCCTTCTGGGGCTGGATATTGCTCTTGGTCTGCACCTGCTCACCCGTCCTCTTTTCATCGCCCTTTGGATAGCCATTGCACTGCTCCTGGGGCTCTACCTTCTGGGGCTCATACGCTTTAAGATGGATAGCCCGCTGGGGCATGTCCCCTTCCCTCGTCTCATTCTGGCCCTGCTGGCCTTCACCTTCTCCATCTACCTGCTTCCGGGGCTCTTTGGGGCGCCGCTCTATAGCCTTTCCGGTCTACTTCCGGCCCCATCGCCTGACGATTTTTCACTGACTGTCTCTACGGAGGTAGGAGGGCTGCAGGAAGGTGGAAAGGCTGCTTTGTGTGAGCCACCCAAGTACTCCGAGGAGATTGCTCTGCCACGGGGATTGCAGGGCTATCGCGACTATCAGCAGGCCATCTCGTGCGCAAGAGAGCTGAACCGCCCTCTGCTCCTAGAGTTCACCGGACATGGTTGCGCAAACTGCAAGGAGATGGCCGCGAGGGTGCTATCCCGGTCGGAGGTGGCGCAGCTCATCGGTAGCCGTTTCGTGTATGCGGCCCTCTACGTGGATGACAGAACCCCCCTTGCGGAGGATGAGCGCTATACCTCCCCGCACGATGGGCGTGAGAAGACCACCGTCGGGCAGATGAACCTGGATCTCGAGCTGCATAGCTTCGGCGTTTCTGGGCAGCCACTCTTCCTAGTGGTCTCGCCGGATGGGTCAGTAATTGCTGGCCCCAAGGGTAGGGATACGGATGTAGACTCGTTTCTCGATTTCCTACGTAGCTCGCTGGCTAAACGCTAGTCCTCCTATTCTAGGCGAATTAGCCCTATCATTCCCGTTTACCAGTGAACGCAAAAGATAAAGGGCGACCCTAACCTCTGCTATATGGGTTAGGATCGCCCCTATGGGAGTCTAGGTGCGAGCTAGGGTATCATGCAGATATCCATGGTTGCCCAGTAGGATATGCCGTCCTCCAGGCGGACGATAGAGTTGTCCTCGGAGTTGGTGGTGCAGAGGCAGAAGCCCTTGCCATTGGGGGATGGTTGTGCGAATACGACGAGCATCCCTCCGCAGGCGAAGAGGGGATGGAGGGGAACATTTAGGTCATCCGCTATGAGCTTGCGCTGGTTCGTGCCGTCTGCGTTGGCGATGCACCAGGGGCCGTGCATAACCCCATCCGTTTGCGAGGTGCGGGCGCAGAAGATAATCTTGTCCTCGCTGGCGTTGAGCACCACATCCTGGTAGAAGTAGCCCTCGGGTAGCTCCTGGCCCTGGGTGCTGAGGTCTAGCTGGCTGGTAAGGCTTTTGCCCTTGTACATGAGCTGGGAGTAGTTGTCGCCGCTGGCGAAGATGGGGATGCCCTCGGCGGTTTCCTCGCTGCTGACGAAGCGCCAGGTGTAGCGGTATTTCTTGAGGTATGCATCCAGAAGGTTGCGGTACTCGCTGTAGTCGATGTTCCGGAGGCCGACCTCATCGGATAGCATTACCCTTTCGAGCGAGGCGGGGTCCTTGCGGTTGCCGTAGGGTATGAGAACCTGCTCAGCCTCGGTTACGATTAGCCCGCGGGGGAAGCCGTTCTTGAGGTACTGCTGCCTGTTCAGGCTGAGGAGGTATACCTCCGTGGGCTTGAGCGGATCTCCGTTGCCCCAGCTGATGAGCTTGAGGATGAGATCGTCCCCACGGGCTACGATGTAGTAGAGGTTCTGGCTGGCGGGGCTGAAGGCGCAGGAGAGGGCCTCGTCCTTCTCGGCGGTGAGATGGTACTTCGCATCTTCCCCCTTATTGTTTCGGTGGTAGAAGTAGAGCTGGCCGTGCTTGATGAAGGCGACGGCAGACATCGTGAAATTCTCGGGGGTGATGTCAATGGTCTCCATCTCCGGACCGTTTGCAGGTGGGGCTGGTGTAGCGGCCTCTTCCGGCATTCCAGTGGTGCTGTCGGCCATGCTGTCGGTCAGGGAGTCTGCCTGCTTGCTAGCTGATTGGTTGCCCCCGCAGGAGGATAGGGCGAAGATGCCCAGTAGGAGTAAAAGGTGTGGCTTTCTCATGGTATGATAGATGTTCGGTAACTGTGTACAGTTGTCCTGAGGTTACTCTTCTTCAAGCTCCTCTTCCACCGCCCAGTAGGATACGCCCTTCTCGAGGCGTACGATGGAGTTGTCCTCAGGCTTGGTGAGGCAGAGGCAGTAGCCCTTGCCGCTGGGAGCGGGCTTGCCGAAGACAGCGATATGGCCCTTTGCCGTCCATATCCATCTGGGCTTGAGGACTTCTGAAATACCGTCCTCAAGGAGTATACGCTGGTTCGTGCCGTCGGCGTTTGCAATGCACCATGGGCCGTGGGCGACATCGCCAGCCAGCTCGCTTATCACACCGAAGAGCAGTTTGGACTTCTCCATGGTTTGTCGTACACATACATACTCAAGCCCCTTGAGGTCTAGGTCGCAGGTAAGGCTCTTGCCCTTGTACATGAGCTGAGGGTAGCTGTCCCGGCTCACCGAGATATCCTGACCTTCTGGCGTTTCTTTAGGGTTAACGTTGCGCCAGGTGCACCGGCGCTCTACGTATGCATCCTGTAGCTTGTAGTACTCCTCCACGCTTATCTCCTTGAGTTCGTTGCCCGGTTTGTAGAGCTTGGCTCGCAGCGTGCCAGGGTCGTCGACAGAGGTGGAGCTATAGGGGATGATGACCTCATTCTCCTTGGTAACGAAGAGCTCCAGGGGGAAGTCCTCATCGAGGCACTGCTCCTTGGTCAGGCCCAGGGGGGTAATCTCGTAGGGGTCGAGGGAGCTACCGTCGTACCAGGTGATGGTCTTGAGGTAGAGTTCCCCCTCCCGGGCGGTGATGTAGTACATGTCGGGGCTGGTCGGGCTGTAGGCGCAGGATAGGACCTGGTCCTTCTCGGCGGCGAGGCGGTACTTTATGTCTCGCCCTTCCTCATCCTGCTGGTAGAAGTAGAGCTGCTCGTCCTTTACAAAGGCCACGTTCGAGCAGGTAAAGTTCAGGTCGGTGATATCGATGGTGGGCATCTCGCCGGGGGCTGTGGTTAGGTCGGTTGAAGTGGACTCTTCTGTAGTGGCTTCTCCCGTTGTTCCAATGGTGCTGTCAGCCGTGCTGCCGGGTAGGGAGTCGGCCTGGTTGTTCGTAGATTGATTGCCCCCGCAGGCTAGTAGGGAAAGGGCGGCCAACAGGGGGAGAAGAACGAGGACATGGGGCTTTTTCATAGCATAGATATTCTTGTATTTGGAATGGTACGCACCTACGGTAGACAAAGGTAGTAAAAAATATTTATGTCTTTGCATTTAGTACCAGGTGAAAAAGAGCGTGGCAGACTCATCCACCACGCTCAATTAAGGTGCTAGCCGTATGCGTGGCCTACTTGGCGCACCAGTAGCTTGGGTCCTTGACGATTTCCACTGGGGCGTTGTCCTCAGGGTTGGTAATATTCAGGGTTCTCCAGTAGATGTAGTCCTCGCCCTGCTCCTTCGAGTGGGACTCCGCGAATACGGCGCTGTTGCCTACGAATACGGGCTTGATCTCATCGGCCGCTCCGTCCTCGTTGAGCTTTCGCTGGTTCGTGCCGTCGGTGTTGGCGATGCATATGGGGCCGTGGGCCATGTCGCCCATGGATATGTAGGCGGCGAACATGATCTTCGAGCCGTCGGCCGAGAAGGTCGGGTAGCCGTACTCTATGCGCTTAACCGTTCTGTCGTGCTCGAGCTGGAGGTCGCAGCTCAGGCATACCCCCTTGTACATGAGTTCGCCGCTATTCCTGCTAAAGAGGTCGGCATTCGCTGCAAGCTCCTCGCTGGGGATAAGGGCGTTTCCCGCCCGCTTATCCTCGGGTAGGAAGGGCTTGTAGGTGCTGACGGTGAAATCGGTCTCCACGCTCTTGAGCATACGCTTGGAGGGGGTGTATACCCATGCCTTCGTGAAGTCGAACATGTCCCAGACGTAGTTGTAGGGTAGCACGAGGTCGCCGCTGGGGGTGAAGAAGAGCCTACCGGGGAGGCCGTCGGTCTGTGCCCTGCACATTTCCACCTTCAGCTCGTCGCCGTAGCTGCCGAGGTCCTCCGTCTCGCCGGGCTGGCCGTCCTGGAAGGGGAGTCGCTTGAGCACAAGCTCGCCGTTCTTGATGACGGTGTAGAAGACGGTGGGGGACTTCGGATCTATGGCGCAGCTGAATACAGAGTCGGCCTCCTGTACTCGGCGCTTGCCCTTGGTGTTGGTGTCGTAGAGGTAGAGGCGGTAGTCCGCAACGTAGCCGATGGTGGGCTCGTTGAAGGGGGCTTGGAATGCCTCGTCGTTTTCCTCTGCTCCCCGTGCATCCGTCTCTGAATTTATCGCTTCCTGGGTTTCGGTGGTGCTATCTGACGTGCTGTCCGCCCCCTTGCTGGCGGGTTGACCGCCTCCACAGGAAGCCATTGCGAATGCCCCAAGGGCGAGTAGGTAGCTAAGTCTCTTCATGTCGCTTGCGTTTTAGCGGGGAGTATGGAGTATCCCCTGTTTTACTAGTTCATAGTCTTGCTAGCCATGCGTCCTCTACCAGACGCACCAGTAGCTCATGCCGCTGGCAAGCTCCGCAATGGCGTTGTAGTCCGGCTTGCGGAGCAGGAGCTTTGCGCCGTCCTCTCCTTGCTCAGCGTAGACCAGCTCGTTGTTATGTCCCCACTTGGGGCGGATGGGGGCGGAGATGTCCGAGCCGATGATCCGCTGGTTCTGGCCGTCGATATCGGCGATGCAGAACGGTCCGTGGCCAAGGTCGCCAATGCTGGTTACCGCCCCGAAGAGGAGCTTTTTCCCGTCGGGCGATAGGGATGGGTACCAAAAGGTCAATTGTAAGGCCTCGAGGTCTTCCGTCTTCAGGCCGAGCTCGCTACTTACAGGTATACCCTTGTAGATTAGCTGGTGTGCGGCGTTTTGGTATAGCTCATCCTCCTCTTCGGCCAGGTCTTCAGTGGGTATGCGGGTGGGCATCATGCCGTAGGGTTGCACCTCGTGGCGCTCATCCCCCTCTATGGTGCTTAGCGTGCCATCCGTGGGGTCGCACTTCTTGAGCTTGACGAAGTTGACGAAGTCCATGCTAAAGCCATAGGGTAGCACTACGTCCCCGTAGGTGCTGATGAACATCTCGCTGGGCGCTCCGGTGGCCTGGGCCTTGCACTGCTCTGGGCTTACCCCCATGTCGCATATTTCCTCTATCTGCTGCACGCTTCCCTTCTCGAGTAGGGCGCGCTTTAGGATGAGGTGTTCGTCCCGCACCACGGTGTAGAATAGCGTAAAGCCTGAGATGGAGAAGGTGCAGTTGAACACAGGCTCTTGCTCGCTGGCCAGGAGGGTATGTCGCCCCGACTCGCTCTCGAGGATGTAGAGCTTGGCCTCCTTCACGTAGGCAATGAGCGTGGATGGGGTAGTCGTAGGCTCGGCGGTGAGGGCCGCGGCATCTTGGCTACCATTTAGGCTATCGCCAGCTATCGCTAGGTTGCTATCTGCGCTATCCCCTGCGGATGTCGCCCCCTGATCACCACTCCCTCCGCAGCTGGCAAGGGCCAAAACCCCCAGGAGCAGCAGGCTATACAGTCTTCTCATGGTCTTTGATTGCTATGCTGTTGCGATTATTCCTAGCACCTTCTACCTAGTACTCGTGTACGCAGTAGGTCGGTACGTCCTCGCTGATTAGGAGGGGGGAGTTGTCCTTCTGGGCTGTAGCCATGAGGTCTACGGTCCCCTGGCCCTTGGAG
>PDRH01000018.1 GCA_002748015.1 Bacteroidota bacterium
CGATTGCTGGGGCATCGCTGGTGCCATGCATGCGCTCGGAGGGCATGGGGCGGACCTACGCAACCCTCGGGGGGCTGGCCCTGATGCTCCTGGCCCTGATGGTGTGGGTAGACCAGACGCTACCCGGCGATGAGATGGAGTTCAACCGCAAGATCGAGCGCTTCATGTCGCTAGAGGAGAAGGCTTTGCAAGCGCTAAATATGCCGGAGGATACGCCAGATTCGGTGCTGCTGGAAATGGTGCAAGACCCCGGTCTCTACTGCTGGGAGCAGGGGGCGCTCCTAATAGACAGCATGGAGTCCCTCGACCTCACCGAGGAGCAGGAGAGAACGGTAAGGCTGCTGGGAAAGTACTGCGAGCAACGCATCGAGAGCTACCGTCTGCTATACAAGGCGATATCCGAGCAGACCGACAAGTACAACGTGGAGCTACGCAGCCGGGAGGCTGAGATCGGGGCGGTCATCGAAATGTTCTCGGCGGAAGACCTACCGGAGGAGTAGCGGGCGGTGGATAGAAAGCAGGGCAGAACTAGGAATATGGTAGTAAGCAATTAGAGGATAGATGGCGAAGATAGAGATAGTCTGCCTGACGGCGGCCAAGCCCTACTTTGATGATGAGCCGCAGGAGGTGATAAAGCGTGGGGTGCATACCTACGAGGTGGGGAGCGGGCGGCACACGGTGTACGCCCGGGCGGCGTGGTGTGGTAGCCCGGAGCTTCTGGTAGACCTCCGGCCGGATGAGACGGTTAGGCTAAGGCTGCAGAGCTTCAAGTACGACCTAGCGAGCAAGGTGGGGCTGATGATTTCCACCCTCCTCTTTGCGCTGACGCTCTACTTCCCCGTACTCGTTCTGATGGGGGCGTTCATGCTCTACCAGCTCTACCACGTAACCATAGGGCGCAAGCGCTACCTCCGGCTGGAGGTGGTAGAGCATAGCGAGGGTTAGGACAGCAATAGGGGGAGGATGCTGGTCGGCCTCCTCCCCCTAGATAGTATCCCCCGCAGCGCTAGAGAGCCAGCATAACGAGTAGGTGTGCCGTAGCCCCTGCGACTATCCCCCCGACGGTATGCGAGAGGAGCGCCTTGCCGGTTAGCTCCTTCGTGCCGAGGGCATCCATCATGGCGATATGGGTGGAGATGAAGCCACTCCAGCACATGCATATGCCGGTGAACACGGCTATGTCGTTGGCGGTAACCCTGCCATTCATGGCCATGTCCTTGATGATGCCAAGGGATGCACCGGTAGACCCGAGCGCGGTGATGGGTACAGATATGGCATCGGGGGTGGAGAAACCGAATAGCGGGGTAAGTATGATGTTAAGCTTTTCGCCGATGGCTGGCAGGAGGGCTATCCCCTCACGGCTGGCCCCGGTGTACACGCCATCCGGCCCCGGGCCATTGGTCAGGATGATGACGAGTGTGCAGATGATGAGCACTCCGGGGATGATGGCCATGCCCATATTTACTCCGCTCTTGCCCCCGTCTAGCATGGACTGGATGAAGCGAGCAAAGCCACCCCCCGACCTCACCACGCGGGTCTTCTCGGGGATGAAGGTTTCGAGGCGGGTCTGGGTCATCTGCTCCGTGCCATAGAGCCTTTTGGAGAAGAAGAGCATCATGCGGACGGATACTATGCCCCCAACTACGGCGCCGAGGTTACCCAGCAGAGCTGCGGGGATGGCGTTAGGGACGTTGAGGCTCATCATGGTGTTGGTAGTAATGAGGCCCATCCCGAATGAGGTGCCGAGGTTGGTAAGAGCTGGTAGCTGGTACTGCCTGAAGTAGCGACGGAAGTTGTCGTCGTCGGCGAGGGTGAGGACGGCGGGGTTGTCGGAGAGGTAGCAGTTGAGGATGCCCAGGGAGGAGGCCCCAGGGAGGCCGTAGATGGGCTTCATGAGGGGAGAGAGTATACGGTTGAGCAGGGACACCGTGCCGAACTCCGAGAAGAGACCAGAAAGAGCGCCGGCCAAGACCGCAATGCCCATGAGGTAGAAGCAGATATTAATCAGCAGGTCGAAGGCGGTCTCCATGAGGGTTTGTATCATATTGACCCCGCCCATGACCGAGCCGAGGTAGATGAAGAAGGCCAAGAAAAGGATGAGGAAGATGAAGTTCTCCCGTGTAATCTCCTTCTTAAGGGTTACGTTCTGGTCTAGCTGTTCGCTCATTATTACTATTCCTTGTTGGGTTTTTCTTGGGTTTTGGCTAGGCCTCCCCCTATTCAACAGATTGTACTATATCCTCTAGGATGGCCATCATGCCCTCAGGCATGGGCTGCTGATACTGCTTCTGGTACTCCTCCTGGGCTATGGGTAGCGGGGATAGCCGCTGGAGCTCTGGGGCGTGTAGCCGCTGACTCTGCGGCTGGCGACTATCGCCGGGCTTAGGTGTCTGTATAGGGCCGAGGCGTAGATACCTACCCTTGGCGGCCTGCTGGAAGATGTTAACCAGACCGGGCTCAGGGCTCTGAAGGGGGCAAACAATGCTATAGAAGGGGGCCAGGAAGTCTGGTTCGGCCTCGGGTACTGCGCTGAGGTGGGCGATGACTTGCTCCTTAGTTCCACGGAGGACCCTTAGCTCTACAGGAGAGCTATAGGGGAGAAAGGTGGTCTTCGCCTGGCCCTCCCCCTCGATGTCGACCAGCAGGACGCCATGCTCCAGCTGGTGGTCGCGGAAGCTATAGGGGAGAGGCGCACCGCTATAGTAGGCAAGCTTTCCCTCACCCAGATGCCCCTCTAGGGCTTGCATCCGGTGTATATGCCCAAAGGCTAGGTAGGTGAAGTGCGGCGGGAAATCGGCCATGGCAATACGTTCGAGCGAACCCACCATATCGAACTTGGGCTGAGTGCTCTCCCCGCTGCGGGAGGCGAGCTTGGCGCCAGTGGCGTAGAGGTGTCCTGTGCAGATGATGGGGTACGGGTGATCCTGGTAGGCACATCCCAGCTGGTGGTAGAACTCTGCAAGCGGACTCCTTTCCTGGGTGGGCTTGGGGCAGTCGGCAATGCGCAGATAGGGAACGGCCAGACAGGTGGCAAGACGGCCATCCTGTGTGGTCAGGGGGACTTCAAACTGCGTATAATCCATGGGCTGACCGGGGCTACGCTCTACCCCACCCTTTACGTGTATTCTGAGAGCCTGGAGTAGCTCAGCCGGCGCCTCCAGCAGATTGCCAGAGTCGTGGTTGCCCGCAACGATGATGGTCTGCACGGGGCGCGGCAGAGTAGTCAGGCGCGCCAGAAAATCGAAGTAGAGTCTTCTGGCATGATGGGCGGGGCTAGGCACATCAAAGATATCCCCTGCAATGACAAGGGCATCAACGTCATGAGCCTGGATTTGCCCGACCAGCCAATCGAGAAATAGACTCTGCTCCTGGGTTCTATCATAGCCGTAGAAGCGTATGCCCAGATGCCAATCCGAGGTGTGTAGTATACGCATGCTAACACTCGCTGGGCTACTGCGGTGGCAGGGCGTTGGTAAGGCTTACGCGGTAGTGCAGAGGGGTGTATGGCTGAACGGCTTTACCTCCCCCCTCCCCGTAGGCCAGCGGGCTCGGGGCGATTACGTGGAAGACCGTGCCGATTTTCAATCCCTGGGCTATGCCCCGGAATAGGGGGATAAGGTTCTTCTCGGTAAGGTAGTCGAGCTTAAGCGCCGCTCCAGCCGCAGCGACGGGTATACCATGCTGCATGGCCAGCTCACGGCTATTGGTGTCGATGAGGAAACCGTTCAGCAGATAGCCCTCGTAGAATACGAAGGAGGTGTACTCTGGGCCGACCTCTGCACCCTGCCCCTCCGTTTCTATCCAGCGGTAGTAGCTATTCCCGACCTGCTGATATTCCTGCTCGGGGTGCTGGGCGATGTACTCCTCAATGAGCTTCTTCTCCCGCGCTATAGGGTCCGCGACTAGCTCGCGGGGGATGAGCGTACAAAGCACCGACCTATGCTGAGGTGCACGCCATAGGTCCTTGGGGTATTCAACGTAGGAGGGGGTTGCCAGAAGCACCTCCGCGCCAACCTTCTGGCCTTGCAATGCGGAGAAGAATAGATTCCCCTTGATGGGGCGGAAGGCTGGCTGGTAGGGCTCGGTGGGCTTATACATTCCGTGCTGCTTCGCCGTATCGCGTAGGGAGGTTGCCAGAAGGTGGCCGTCCAGGTCCTTGGCTACGTAGTCGAAGAGCAACCAGCCCTCTGCGCCTATAGCCTGCCCATCCCCCTCCTTGAGGCTGACGCTAAATGCGCCCTCGCCAAGGTCGGTGGCCTTACCCTTGTAGTGCGTTTCCTGGTAGGCCTCGAGGCGTACTCGCTCATCCTCATCAGCAAAGGGGTCTTCCTTCTCCTTATCCTTCTTGCAGGCGGACAGGAGAAAGATGGGGGCGAGGAGCGCAAGGAGCGCACGTGGGCTTAGTAGTTGCGTATAGGCTTGCATATGCTGCTATGATTTATTGCGTAGCGCTGAGGCTATGGTTGTGGCTTTTCTTCGATTCTTTCCCCCGAGTAGCCGATGAACTCCACGTAGGCGTAGAGGGGGGTATTCTTGGGTACGATGCCGATGGCTCTACTACCGTAGGCAAGGCGTGAGGGTATGCCTATCCAGGCCTTCCCCTGCCCATGGGCGAAGTGGGAGTAGGCTATACTAAGCCCCTCTATGCTAGCGGTGCGCCCAAGAGTATAGATGACCGGGAGCGTGTTGGTCTTGGTAAGCACGAGCTTTGCCTTCTGCATGAGCGTCGCCATATTGGACTCGAGCAGGACCTCCTTATCGTTAATCTTGGCGTAGAGAGCGTAGTAGAGGGTAAGCTCCTCCCCGTCGGCGAGGTCGAGGGAGTCGCCCCTTATAACCGGTGCATACAGCACCGAGTCGTAGCTCCAGATGGGCGGGGGGATTTGCTTCCCCTTCTCATCCTTTATGAGCTTATACTCCGCGGCGGCTTCCGCAGCAAGCTTTGCCCTGAGAATGGTGCGCAGAGCCTTCATCTCCTGCGTTTCTATCTGATCCTTGTAGGGCTTACGGCAGGTGGGCAGCAATCCCAGGCTGACGAGTAGCAACAGGAGGAGTGCGTAGTGCTTAGGGCTTCTCATCTTGCCTCCTACCGGGTTTAAGTTCCTGTAGCTCGACCTCAAATATCACCGTGGTGTAGGGAGGGACTATCCCCGTGGAGCTACCCTGCTCACCGAAGGCTAGGTTGGAGGGAAGGATGAAGATGGCCCTTTCGCCATTGCGCATGAGACGTACAGCCCTGTCGAGTCCCTGTATAACCTGCCACTTCTGGCCGAGCACGAAGACGAAGGGTTCGTGCCGCTTAACAGTAGAATCGAAGTAGGTACCGTCGAGGAAGCGGCCCTCGAACTCGAGGGTTAGGGTATCACCATTCTCGGGGTATTCGCCAGTACCCTTTGCGAGGGGGATGTAGTAGAGGCTATCGATGGGGTGATTGCGTATGTTATGCTCCTGGAGGTACTGCTTGAGTATGACCTTTTCGTACCCGGAGAAATCCTCGATCCAGTGGAGGAAGGCCTCCTTATTGCGGGCAAAGGTTATGGAGTCCTCAATGTTGACCATGCGGACATCTATTCGCATGTAGTCAGTCGAATCTAGGTACTCGGGACGTGTAGAGGTGAGGGTCTTCTGGAAGAATTCATTGGCCGATAGGATGAATGATGCGCTATCTCCGGCGGCCAGCTGCGCCAGGCAGTCGTCAATCGATCCCTTATAGGGCGACTCTTCGAGCTGGAAGCGACGCTCCCCATCAAAGAAGAGGGAGTCTTTGGGCGTATAGTACTTAAGGAGCACGGTGATGTAGTCCCCAGGCTTAGCCTTCGGCTGGTTCTCCCCCAGCTCTATGAGCTGGTAGTAGGTCTGCCCGTCGAGATGCTTATAACCGGGGTATTTTTCCTGGCTACATGCAGAGAAGAAGAGAGCCGCCCCAGCCAGCAGGATGAGGAGCGGATTGACTCTTTGTATGTGTACGGAGCAGGGCATGCCTATAGTTTTTTGTATTGGCCTTGCGGTTCTGCTAGGCGGTTTGCGGGAGCTGGAGGTGCTGCCTCACGTCCTGGGCAATTCGCTGCAGGTCCTTCTCATTGTGGTTGAAGTTACTACGGTCGATGTCCACGATGTATACCGGGCCAAGGTCGTAGGTCTCTATCCAGCTATCGTAGCGACGATTGAGCGCACGCAGGTATTCAGTACGTATAGACTGCTCGTAGTGCCTATTGCGTTGCTCTATCCTAGCCTTCAGGGCGGCATCGCTCCCCCTGAGGTAGATGAGCAGGTCCGGCGGCTGGAGGAAGTCCTTAATCTGCTCAAAGAGGTTGGCATAGCATACATAGTCGCGCTGGCTCATGACGCCCATCTCTACAAGGTTTGGTGCAAAGATATAGATATCCTCGTAGATAGTTCTATCCTGTATAATATTCTCGTTGCCGGCCCGCAGCTCCTTTAGCTTGGCAATACGGCTATAGAGAAAATGGATCTGCATGTTGAAGCCCCAGCGACGCATATCCTTGTAGAAATCGGCTATGTAGGGATTGCTGTCGGGATTCTCGTACTGGGCCGTCCAGCCGAGAACCTGGGCGAGCCTTCCGGTGAGCGTGGTTTTCCCCGCACCGATGTTGCCTGCTATGGCGATGTGGCGATTTGCCATGCTAAGTCCTTGGCGGCTATAGCCCCTGGGGGCCTTGGGGTTCAACTTTCCCGGTCAGGAGGAACTGATCCAGGCTCTCAAGATGGGTTCTATCATTGGCCAGGCGCGGCACCTTGTTCTGACCACCGACCTTTCCCCGAGCCGCCATCCAGCCGAGGAAGGTGCCAGGGGGAACGACCCGTACAATGGGGGGCTTGAGGGTAACGTTGTTGGTACGCTTGGCATCGTAGTCCGAGTTGACCTCCCGGAGAGTATTGTCAAGCACCTGGCTGAAGAACTCTACATCCCTGGGGGGCTTGGAGAACTCTATAATCCACTCGTGCGAGGCGTTGGCCTCATGATCCATGAAGCGTGGGCCGGCGGTGTACTCCTCCACCTGGGCATTGCTAGCTTCACAGGCCCTCTTTATGGCCCTCTCCGCATTGTCTATAATCACCTCCTCGCCAAAGGCGTTGATGAAGAGCTTGGTGCGCCCTGTGATACGTATGCGGTAGGGGTTGGTCTCGGTGAAGGTTACGGTATCGCCAATGATGTAGCGCCAAAGCCCATTAGTCGCCGAGATGACCATGGCGTAGTTCCGCCCCTTCTCCACCTCCCAGAGGGGTATGGTGGTGCTCTGTAGCCCCTGGTAGTCGTCCATGTCTATAAACTCGTAGAACACGCCGTAATCGAGGGCCAGAAGCATGTCGCTACGGTCAGGTTCATCCTGAAGGGCAAAGAAGCCCTCGCTGGCGTTGTAGCACTCCATGTAGTGCATGTCGGGCGAGGGGATGAGGCGCTTGTACTGCTCACGGTAGGGTTCGAAGCTCACGCCCCCATGCTGGAACACCTCTAGCTTGGGCCATAGCTCCAGGAGGTTGCTCTTCCCGGTAAAATCCAGGAGATAGCGTATCATCACCATATTCCAGGAGGGCACACCGCTGAGGGAGGTTACGTTCTGGCCTATGGTCTCCTTAGCGATGCCGGCGAGCTTCTCCTCCCAGTCCGGCAGGAGGGCAACCCTACGGGAGGGGGTACGTATGGCATCGGCCCAGGTGGGTAGGTTCTGTAGGATGATGGCCGAGAGGTCTCCCTCCTTGGACATGCCACCGGTCTCCTCTATCTGGTGCGAGCCACCAAGGGTAAGCCCCTTACCCATGAAGAAACGGCTGTTAGGGTAGTGGGAAAGGTAGAGAGACATCATATCGCGCCCACCACGGTAGTGGCAATTCTCCAGGCAGGTGCGGGTTACGGGTATGAACTTGCTCTTGGCGTTAGTAGTTCCGGAGGAGCGGGCGAACCAGCGGGTACGCCCCGGCCAGAGTACATTCCGCTCCCCGAGGCGCATCTGATGGATGAGGGGTTCGAGGTCTACATAGTCAGTGAGGGGCACACGCTTCACAAAGTCCTGGTAGGTGGTCAGGCTAACGGCATCGTGACTCTTACCGTAGTGCGTCCTTGCGAGCTGAGAAAGGAGGTAGGCGAGCTGGGCCTCTTGGGTGGCCTGTGGCTGACGCTTGTACGCTTCTATCTTCCTGAGATAGCGCCGGGTGTAGACCCTGAAGGTTGTGCTAAGGAGATTCATCTACTGCTATTTATGCTCCTGTATTTGTGCCCCATTAATTTTGCACTAGGTGTTGTTCAAACTCGCTCGCGATAGGCTCGGGCAAAGGTAGGAAAAAAGCCCAAATAGCGGGGAGGATGCTAGAAAAATCCCCGCCACTCTCCGCATACCCATAGCTACTCAATGGCAGGCGCTTTTAGACCCGCCAATGAAGCTACGCTGGGCAAAGGCCTATTCTCCTACACCCAAAGCCTTAGTAAAGTAAACCCAGAGCCCCTGCGACTAGGGAGCAACCGGAGCGACGAGGCGGAAGCCAACATCTTCATACCGGAGCCATGCGCTGTCTCCTAGCCGATTCGCAGCACGGCAGTACTCGGCGTATCCTCCCCAACTACCACCCCGCAAAACTCGAATAGCTCCCGCCGCCGGCCCAGCAGGGTCTGTCCCCCTCCTACCCTCGGTACCCCTCCCCATGCAGGTCTGGTAGTAGCCATCATCGTACCAGTCTGCGCACCACTCCCACACATTGCCATGCATATCGTAGAGCCCAAAGGCATTCGCCCTATACTGGGCCACTGCGCGCGCACGCCCACCCACGTCTGCGCCATCCTCCCGCCAGATACTCCCGTCAATGTTCGCCTGGTCAGGTGCAAGCTCATCCCCAAAACCATACCTCGTAGAGGAGCCTGCACGGCATGCGTACTCCCACTGCGCCTCCGTCGGGAGGGCGACGCTATGCCCAAGCCACCTACAGAAGGCCTGAGCATCCCCATAGGAGACCATTGCCACTGGTTGATCTGCCCCCTTGAGGGCATCGTCTAGACCCGGGTTTCTCGACCCACTCTCCTTCACCGCCTCCCACACCTGGCCGCCCTCAACCTCCATCGCTGCTAGGAACATATCATACTGCGCATTCGTAACCTCCGTTGCGCTCATCCAAAAGGAGGAAAGCTGTACCCTATGCTGCGGTTTCTCGTCTTCCTCCACATCGCCACCCGAGCTACCCATCAGGAAGTCGCCACCAGCAACCTTCACCCACTGAATTTTGAGGGATTCCGCCGTTTTCGGGGGCGGAGTGGTACTACCGCAGCCCTGCAGCAAAGCCGCTAGACCGAGGGGAAACGAAAGCAAAAGCCCCAGAAACAACCATCGCCTATACATACACAACGCCAAATTCATTCAGTCTAGCGGCAAGAAGGTCGCCAGCACAAAGAGACACTATGACAAACTTAGCCCACAAGCCCCCGGGCAGCCTCCAACCCCCCGAATACGGCCACTATTCCTAGCCCTATCGAAGTCAGGAAGTAGAGCGCAAGGAAACCGTAGCGTCCTTCCTGGGCGAGGGTGAGCATCTCGAGGGAAAAGGTACTAAAGGTAGTGAAGCCACCGCAGAAACCGGTTAGCAGAACAAGCCTATGACGCATCTGCAGAAAGCCCTCAGGGGCGCTAAAACCGGAGAGCAGACCAATGAGAAAACAACCCAGCAAATTCACCGCCAAGGTCGCCCACGGAAAAGGATGCTTAAACCACTGCCCCACCCCCAGCGAAACCAGGTATCGAAGTACGCATCCGGCCGCCCCGCCGCAGGCCACATATAGTATATCCCTTAGTATAGCCATCATTCTATCATTGTTTGAGCTAGACTACTGCTCGCTTATGCTAACCCTAGATGCACCCGCACTGGTCGGCCGAACCTCTATACGCACAGGCATACGCTCGGTGAGCTGCTGGACATGGGAGATAAAGCCAACCTTTCGCCCCGACTGCTGCATGCGGTTGAGCGCCTCGGAAACAAGATTAAGAGTCGTATCATCCAACGTCCCGAAACCCTCATCTATAAAGAGCATCTCGAGCTGCTGCGCACCGCTGGAGGCCAGCTCAGAGAGAGCGAGCGCAAAGGCCAGGGAGATGACAAAGGTTTCCCCCCCCGAGAGGGAAGATACATGCCGACGGCTATCGGCCAAATCCCCGTCGACCACCATAAGACTCAGCAGGTTTTCGCTACCGGTCATCTCTAGAGAGTAGCGAGGCATGATGCCCTGTAGGTAGATGTTAGCCCAGGTTATCAGGTTATCCATATTCCTGGCCTGGGCATACTTTCTGAACTTCGCCCCCTGCGGATCACCAAAAAGCTCATCGAGCTGCGCTAGGGGTTTATTCTCGCTACGTAGCTTATCGAGCTGATTGGCTAGCGTGGTACGTTGCTTCCGGAGGTTCTCCTGCACGCCAAGCTCCTTCTCCACCGCCACCCACTCGGTCTTCCACTTCTCCAGATCAACCAGGCAAGCCTCCAGCTGCACCTGCTCGCTGTTAAGGCTAGCAAGCCCCTTTGCAGATAGTTCGGCCTTCTTCTTGTCAAGAGCCACCTGGCGCTCCCCGCATACCGCAGTGGCCCTTCCCATCTCGCTCTGGGCCTTAGCAATTTGCTCCTCGTAGTCCGTGATTGTCTCACGCTCAATCTCCAGGGTAGCCACAAGAGCCTGCATATCTTCAAAATACTCTGAAACGGCGAGCCAACTATCCACAGCTTCACGGCTCTCCTTCTCCTCCTCGGCCAGACGCTGCGCCTCGGTCTGGGCGTTGCGTAGGAGGATTTCACCCTCCGTTATAGCCTTCTGCTTCTCCGCAAGGGTAGCTGCATTGTCCTTCTGGTCCTTAGCGAGTTGCTCCGCCTCCCGGCCTAGGGCAAGCTCCCGCCCCTCTATAGTTTGACCATCAAGAAGTTGGCTTCGCTTGGTGGCCAGCGCATCGTGTTCCTCTGTCCGGGTTTTATGCACTTTCTCCCGCTGCTCGAAGAGTTCTCGTTGCTTTTCGAGCGCTTCTGACTGCATTGCCAGCTGCTTGGTCAGGCTATCCACCGTATTTACATGCTGCCGACACCGTTGCTTGACCGTGTCAAAGCCCTTGGCATTGCGCACGAGCTGCTCACAGGATAATTCGCTCTGTAGGTCGGTCCTGTAGGTAGGATAGAAGGGGGCGAAATGGGAGTCGAGAGCGTTTACCACCTGCTCCAGCCGCTCGGCTACAGTAGCGAGTTCCCCCTCCTGGCGGGATAGGTTATTCCGTTCCGTAGCCAGCCTATCCTTTAGGCTATTGAGCGATTCCAAAACCTCAGCCCGCTGCTTCTCGAGGTCAGCCATGTTCACCACGCTATCCTCATCCACCGCATGGACTGGGTGCGAGGTGCTACCGCAGACGGGGCAGGGTTGCCCCTCCTCGAGGCTTGCCCGTAGATGGAGAACCTCGCTGGACACGGCCGACTCCAGCTCCTCTAGGGCCTTAGCCCCCTGCTCCACCTGCTTTTCAAGCCCAGTAATGCCCTCCTTCGCCACCTTCACCCCCTGCTCCTTGGCCCGAAGGGAGGTGCAAAGCA
>PDRH01000019.1 GCA_002748015.1 Bacteroidota bacterium
GCAACGGATAGACCTGAACTGCTTGCGGCGCACTGAGCTTCTTACACCCATTCGAATTCATCCCCCGCGCATACACTTGGTAGGTCATGGGCACCGCATCTTTATTCTCGTACACATGCTCCCTGGAGAACTTTCCACTCCCAGCGGGTGCCTCTTCCACACCAGCTTCCCCTGTACCCAAATCCTTGGCGCTCACCGCCTCGAAGTAGAAGTTCACGTCAGTACAATTCGTCGCCGTGGCCTTTGCCTCAATCGGAGCACCAGAGCAAACCTCGTTCAAAGGCAACGGCGCAAGAACGACACTCTGTGCTGCCGGAGCGGTAAAATTCACCACCTCAGACTCCTGCGAGCAACCCGTCGTAGATGTTACCGTGAAATATACCGACTTAGCTCCAGTTCCTGTATACTCCTTGACGTACTTCGGCGGGCTGGGCACCGTAATGCTCGGATCCGTCGGGGCAACGCCACCATCCCACTCCCAAACGGCAGCCGGACAGCTATTGGTTGCGCTCTCGTAGCACTGCGAATCATCACGAAAATCCACTATCAACGGATTGCATATCGGTGTCCGCACATCATACCAAATCTTTGCCTTCACCTCAGGGAAAACCTTCAAGTCCAAGGAGGCCGTCCGCTCGCAGCCAAACCTATTCGAACCCTTCAGGTTCAGCACATACGTACGCACCCCCAGACCATCCTCATTCTTATTGTAAAGAACCGTCTCGTCCGACGTGAGCGGCGTACTACCCAGCAGAAAATCTAGCTTCTCTGCACCACCATTATCCGCGTACTTGATCTTCACCGGAGCGCAAAGCTCCTGCACCGTCGCCGTACCAACGTTGGGCCATGCGCCATACGGGGCAGTAAAGTTACCCTTGATATCCCGTGTAATCTGCTGAAGGCTAATCTCAGGATCCACGCGTGGATAGGTCTTAACCACCTTGGGGTCAGAGTACTTCACGCAGCCCCTATCCTCAATCTTAAGACGAATCTCCTCCCCCAAATCTTTCGTAAAGCTCGTATTCTTCTGGCTATAGAGGTATTCACCAGCTGTCGCACCTGCTCCAACCGTAGTAGCCGGATTAAAAGCCGGAGTCGGCACGGCAGTCGTGGGAAGATCCCTCACCTCCCAACTATAGTTTATCGTTGGGAGCTTAGGCACCGGCAGCTCAGAGTTATCCTCTATCGTAATCTGACGATTACCTTCCTTATCGTCAGGACAGGCCGCCGCCATAGTCGCCGGGATAACTATCCGGGGCTTGATGTAGCCACGCAGTGTGAACTCATACGACAACTCGCGGGCACAACCGCTTGCACCATTCAGGAAAAGCTTCACCCTCAGGCGCTTATCCTTCATTGTCGTATTCACGAAAATCCGTCGGAAGGGATCCATCGTCGTAGCACCTCCGGCTATGTTACCCGCAGAGAACGTATGCGACTTCCATTTCCCTGTTGCATCATTGAATTCCTCCCAAACCCAGCGGAAGCCTGTTGCGGCCTCTAGGTTCTCCACGGGCAATTCCAGTGCCATCGGAGAGCAGTAGGACTCGCCCGCAACTGCGGAGTTATCCGGAAGATTTGCATGCACATAGTTCGCCGGATCAGCACCCGTCGCATCCTTATGGCTCGCCGTACCGAAGGCCGCATAGGGCGTAGGGGAGAGGGGTAGCAAAAGCGACATCTCATCCGGACAATCATCTTTCTGCACCTTCAGGCTCACCTGAACGTACTGCCCGGCCTGCAGCTTATCGATGCACAAATCCACCTTATCCCCATTGGGAGCCTGGGCACCATTCGGGACTGCAACCCCACCGCTATGCGGCTCGGGTACCGGATGCTCGTACATCGCACCATTCAACGCGGGCAGCGGCTGAGAGGTCGCACCAGCCGTACCTGGCTCACCATCCCACAGCTTTACCGTCCACGTGAACTTGTCCGGATTACCCTGGCTCGTCGGATCCAGTGTCTCCACCAGCGGAACGCACTGCAGACCCGGCTCGCTCGACTTCACGGCAATGTTGGCTATAACCCCAGGCTTAACGATGAAAGCCGGGGAAGCCGTAAAGGTGGCCGGACACTTCCGATGCTTATTCGTCAACTTGAGTGTCAGCGGTATAGAAACCTCACCCGCACCCGGACGAACCTTAAACGCCTTATCACCCTGCAGACGAATAATCTTAGCGGTACCCTTCACATTGCCGATATCCCACTCATGCCAAAAGCGGCTACGCTGTTCGGTTGTAAGGTTCGATGCCTGCGCCTGAATACCAACCGGGCTACAAAGCTTGCTCGGGGGCACCGCAGTCATGTCTATCGGACCACCATCTATGAAAGCATTCGGATTATTCGGATCCTTTATCCGTTGAACCAGCTCTACGACCGGCTCCTTCACCGCCTCCTGAACCACGATCGGCACCGTCACCGCAGCCCGGCACATCCCATTCCTCGCAAGAATACGAAGCCTATGAGTTACAGGATCCCCCCGCTTGTGCGGCGGGCTCAGACCCGGTTTGAGGGAGGTATACTCTATCGGGAAATCCCAGCTGGCCTCCTTACCACCATTGGTAAAACTAGCCTTAGGCACCGATGCCTGCTCCACAAACTCGCCGTCACCATCCGTCTGCACAAGGAAGACAACGTGAGTCGCCTCGCCTATACCCTTTACCCTAAATTCTACGGGAGCAGGGTTGGGGGGCGCCGGCGCCGGATTTACCTTACCATCATGCGGACCGCAGTAGTAGGGAGGTACGCTGCTGACCAGAACCGGCTGCAAAGGCTCAGAGAGCTCTACCTTAACCCGGCTGCTGGACTTGATATCGCAAACACCAAGCCGACTGACCTCTACCGTCATCGGCTGCGTTATACCCTCATACGTCGCAGTGCAAGAATCCATCCCCGCCTGCGCCAAACCCTGCGACGGCTTCCACTCGTAGGTAAACCAATCGGAAATCTTGCGATTCTCAATGTAGGCAGAAAGCTGTATGGTATCGTTCTTGCATATCTGAAGCGGATCCTTCGGCGTCGCCGGCGGATTGGAGGGATCATAACCAATATCCGGCAACCTCTCACGGCCAATATCCAAATTCTCCTCCAGGTTGAGCATCATCGAAGTGGGGATATCTGCCTGGTAATCATCTGCAAAATTGTAACCCTTCGCAGTATGTCCACGCCAAACGAACATATCCCCCGGCAATGGAGCAGACGGATCGGCCTTCGGCTTACGCAGCACCCCAACGTGGAACACGTTACCCGTATTGATTATCTGGTACTGAGCACCAGCCTCTATATCGCCTATATCCTCATTCAGCTCAATATCAAAGTAGCGCCAGCCACCGCTATTGGGAACAGAGCTCGGCAGGGGATCAAAGTTCGAGGGAACCTGCGCATTCAGCTTGCTCAGAATATTCGTAAAGAGAAGCGGATCATCAACCCACTTATCCACCTCCAGCTTACGAATCTTGAAGCCCCCAAGCCCAAGCGTCTCATTCTTCACCCACAGAACGAAGCGCAACCAGACATGTCGCTCCCCTCCCTCATATACCATCTGATGGAATTCACCCTGTACCTGACGCTGCCCATTGCACTTCGTCAAGCCATCCGCCAAATCCGGAAAATTGCCCTCATCCACGGCCCGCGCACTACTAGCCAGACCCGCAAATAGCAGGCAGAAAAAGACCGGCAGCCAAACGCTACGCCTACGCAACAGAACAAGTACTCTCATGCCTAACATACCTCATCGCTTTCGTTCAAAGGGCCATGCAAAAAAAGCCCATCCCCAAGAGCCCAATCGCAAACATACTATTCGCCCATTGCAAAGATATGATAATTTAATCGCCCACGCAAACAGAAAAGCCAAGCCAAAGACGATATTTGACCAATGCAACCTTATACAGAACGAATGCAGTCCAGCGAGGGGGCAAAATCTGCAAGAACCAACGCACAGGCCGCCTCTACAACCACGGGCGTACGAAGCGCAAAGCAAGCATCATGCCGACCGCCAACACGCACAGTATCAGGCCGACCAAGCGAGAAGTCAAAGCTCGATTGCGAACGAGCAATGCTGGCTGTCGGGCGAAAGGCCACGCGCAGATCCACAGGCATCCCATTGCTCAACCCACCGTTGATCCCACCAGAATTATTGCTCGACATCGCTCCAGACGCATCCAGTAGCCTGTCATTGAAATCAGAACCCAGCATAGCCGCACCACGAAAGCCCGCACCAAACTCCACGCCCTTCACCCCCGGAATCGAGAATAGCATGCTCGCCAACCTGGACTCTAGCGAACCAAAGAAGGGAGCACCCACCCCCACCCCCAAACCCTCAATTCTGCACGCAACTACCCCACCCAGCGAATCGCCAGAACGCAGCACCTCATCGAGCAGCTCAAAGTAATCGCGCTGGCCACCAACCTCCACAACCCCAGCCGCTATGCGCACACCATCCCACACGCAATCCAAGAGGCGCTTGGCCACCACGCCAGCACATACTAGCCCCACCGTCATACGCCCAGAGAACATCCCCCCACCACGGAGGTCCGCATAACCGCCCCACTTCACCCCCGCGGGATAATCCGCATGCCCAGGCCGTGGCCACGTGGCAAAATCCCTATAGTCACCGCCACGCTGCGCCGCATTGACCACCTCGATGCAGAGAGGACCACCCGTTGTATACCCGCCGTGCACACCGCTTGCAAAACGCATATCATCCTCTTCCACGCGCGCAGTTGTGCCCCTAGCACCACCTCGCCGCCTACCCAAATCCACGGCAAAATCCGAAACATCCAACGGCATACCAGCCGGAACACCATCAATCACCACGCCGACCACAGGCCCATGCGAAGTACCAAAAAGCGAAACCCGAAAACGACTACCAAAACTATTCACAAGCCATTCTAAACTAATGCGCAGCTACACGTTACCAGACCCCAATCCCATTTGTAATTATGCCCCTTTTGGCGGGCGACACTGACGGTACATGCTTCTACCAATTCGGTAAACACCACTATACCAACACCCTACACACCGCCACATGCACCTACTCGACAAACTTACCCAAGCCAGCAGCCCGTAGCAGCAGGCAGCTCGCCGCATCGCTGACCACCCAAATTAAAGCACCCCAAAAGGGCAATCTCAAGACAAATTCACCCGCACACCTTGCAAATGAAAAAGAAACCACTACCTTTGCACCCGCAATCGCCTCTTTAGCTCAGTTGGTAGAGCAGCTCATTCGTAATGAGCAGGTCGTGGGTTCGAGTCCCATGAGAGGCTCTAGGGCATAGCCTAGTAGCTCAGGTATCCCCGACCTCCCGCGCGAGGTTCGGGGATTTTTCCTTTGTTACCCATCAGAACCCGGAGCATGCTATCCACCTCCCCGCTCCTATCCCCACGCACCAGCTCACCAGAACGATACTCCTGCTCACGCTCCACCTTACCCCTAGGAGTATAGAAGCGCCAGATACCATCACGCTTACCATCACGGAACTGCCCCCGAAGACGCACCGCCCCATTGGGGTAGTACGTAACGCTAGGCCCCTGCTCCACACCGCGCACCATCTTCCAGCGCATGCGCAACGCACCATTACCGTAGTACTGCTCCTGCAGCCCATCCATCTCCCCATTCGACCACGAGCCAACGCTCCCCTTATGCCCATTGTCCTGATACTCCACAAAGCGACCATGCTTCAAACCACGACGCCAGCCCTCCTCACGGATTAAGCGACGACCAGAAAAGTACTCCCACTTCCCATCCTTACGCCTGTCATAGTACCCTCCACGCCCCTCTACCCTACCCATCTCATCGTAAATCACCACCTGGCAGGTATGCCCATCCGACCCATAATCCATCACGCTCACTACCTGCCCACCACCGGAATAGCGAGTCGTCCGGCCTACAGCACGCCCATGCGAAAATTCAGCACGGTACTTGAGGCGACCGTTGTTGTAGTACGCACGCCAGAAACCATGGCGCTCACCCTGTGAATCGTACTCATTCCAGACCGTATCACCCCCACCGGCATACACCATACCAACCCCAAAAAACAAAACACCCAGGGCCAGCAGGAAAGACCTACCGGCAAAACCTAATCGATATCGAAGCATGAAAACGGTTTTAGAAATACCTAAATCGCGCCTTAATCGCCCTATCTACTGCCCAGCCAGACGGCAGGAACGCAACGAAACGAGGTAATCCACCAGCAGACCAGGAGTATGCACATGCTCCGGCTTGATTCCCCCAACCTCGAGCAGCTCATCCACCTCGGCAATAACTGTATCAGCCGCCATCGCCATCAGCGGATTGAAATTCTGCGCTGTGCCACGATAAACGATATTTCCTGACCGGTCGCCTGCCGCCCCCTTTATTATCGCAAAATCCGCCCGAAGGGGCTTCTCCAGCAGGTAGTCCACCCCATCCACGCTCACCTTTTGCTTACCCTCGGCGATGACCGTACCCACGCCGGTATGCGTCAGCACGCCACCCAGACCCGCACCACCGCAACGAATGCGCTCCACCAGCGTACCCTGCGGCGAGAACTCCACATCCAAACGCCCCTGCATCATCAGCGAGGACGCATCCGGATTGCTGCTGATATCAGAAGTTATCACCTTCCGAACCTGCCCACGGCGAATCAGCTGGCCTGCACCACGCTCCGGGTAACCCGTATCATTGAGAATAAGCGTCAAATCGCGCACGCCGCTAGCTACCAGCGCATCGATAATCTCCATCGGCGAACCATGCGACAAGAAGCCACCCAGCATCACCGTTGAACCATCAGCTATCATTGCCGCAGCCTCCTGCGCACTTATGCCCTTTGCCATACTAAAAACCTTTCCTTTGCATTAAGCAGTACAACCATGCCTAGACTCCACCGCCCAGCCGACAAAAACACAACAAAAGCTAGGACACCGAGTCCAAGAGCAAAAGTAGCACTTTTCACAACCCTAGCCAACCGCCGCACCGCTAGGCACAAGCCAACAACCTAGGCCAACAGGCCTAATCCAGGCGGGCGGCCTCCTGACGAGCACGCGAAAGAATAGCATTCGCCCGATCGTCCGCCTCCGACTGGATACGCCGAACCGTCTTCCTTGCCTGGCGCATCACACGCTTGGAGGCCTCGCGCGCCGCCGTCTTCTGGAAGTAGCCCTTGGCCTTCCCCTCCAGGCGATCCGCCTCCTTCTGCGCCTTGGCCAGCGCCTCAGATGCCGCCCGGTCCGCCTTATCCCGAATCCGCTGCGCCTCCTGCTCCGCCTTGGCGATTATCCTCGCGGCCTCCTCACGGGCCTTAGCCTTAGCCTTATCTAGCACCTCCTTCGCCTTAGCGCGCGCAAAGGCCTCGAGACGATCCTGGAACTCTTGCGCTATCTCCACGCTAATCTTCGGGTCGCTGATCGAGCCCAAGGCCGAAATATCCACCGGAATCATCTCCCCGATATCCAAATCCGGCGAAAGCGAATTCAGCAACCCCTGAACCTTGGAGGCCGCCTTGCCAAGCATTGCCCGAGGCACCGTAATATTCATAGCCAGATCCATCGTCCTATCCAGCGAAATACGCCCACCCAGCTGGCTCTTTATACCCTTGATATCGAAGGAAAAGGGCTCAAAGCGCATGTTCCCATTCACTATCCAGAAGCGAACGGTCGAAGCCACCAGCGTGGGATTCGTAACGTACTCATTCTTTAGCAAAGCACCCAGCTTAGTGAAGAAGGGATCCTTCCGGATCGACAGCCTCGTCGTATGCACACGCCCACTTGCGTTGACCGTATTCAGCACTGGTGAGAGGGCCGGTGTAAGCTCCGTATCGGCCGAAACCTTCAAATCCACACGCCCCTTCATACGCTTCACCTGGGGCACCATCGCCTGCACGCTCGTGAAGGTCGTAACCCCCTGCTGCACATCTATACCCCTAAAGTCCATCTCGAGCTTCGCCGAACGCTGCACCGGATCGCTGAAGTCAAAGCTACCGGAAACCAGCGCGCTACCATCGAGCATCTTACACGAAACCTCCCGCAGATCCAAAACCGAGTTCGCCAGGTGGATACGCCCCACTGCATCCTTTATGTCCATATTCTGGAAGTAGATCTGCGAAAGCTTGCTCTTGAAGTCGAAATCTATACGCTTCATGATGGACACATCCACCGCCACCGTATCAGCCCCTGCTACCGGGTCCGCCGGCTCCTGCGCTGCGCTCTTCGTAGCCTCGCCATCCGCCACCTTCGGGAAGAGCTCGTTCAGATCAAGCAGCCGCGAGCGTAACGAGAGGTTACCCCGCAGCACCCCATCGGTCATAACGTAGGGCAGGAAGTTCGAGAGCGAACCCTCCATCACCACATCAGAACGCCCCACGCTCGCCTGCAGGGTCTCAAGACCCACGCGATTCGGATTGAACACCAGCGATAAATCCTTCACCAGGATGGGCGCATCCATCACCCCCTCAACGCTCGCATCCTGCAGCCGCAGATTCCCCGAGAGCTCGCACTTCTCATACTGCTCCTTCTCCACCCACGACATCCGCGCAAACATCGACGCATCCACCGTCAGCATCCCCGTCAGACGTAGGCTATCGAGCGGCACCGCCTTCCGCAGGCTCTCCAGATCTACACGCCCCTTTGCCGTCGCACGCACCTGCGGATCCGACATCGGTGTACGAACCTTCGCCGTCGCCTCCAGCGGATTACCAGCAACGCTCACCGCGAGCCGCTTCAGATCTACCACCGTTCGATCCTGCTGCACACCATCAAAGGCGACCCCTAGATCTATGCCTATATTCTCTATCCTCTCCGGCAACGAGGGGTAGTGCACCATACCGTTCTTCACCAGCAGGTGCAAATCTGCACTCGGCAGCTGCTTACCATGCAGCAGGCCGGCCACCCTACCGCTCAGCGACAGAACACCAGCCGTCTCAACATCCTCATACCCCTTCAGCAGCGACGACGGCACCAGCGAAAGCAAGCCCTTCAAGTCCGAATCCGTCGTCGCAAAGCGCATATCCATCCGCACAGAATCACCGGGCATATCAACCCATCCCTCGAACGACAAGCCCAAATCATCCACGGTAAGACGGTTGTCCTCCAGCACGTAGTGCGCATTGGCCAGGTCTGCATCAACCTTTGCATCGAAGCTCAAGCGAAGGTCCGGCGCATAGGTAACGCCCCCCATCTCGAAGAGCAGGCGACCAATCAGCAGCTCCAGATCCAGCTTACTTCGATCTAGCCCCAGATCACCACCGAGCGAAAAGTTCACATCATCAAGGCGAGCCACCATCTTCGACGAATCATCAAAGTAGCCCACGTAGCCCGAGCTAATCTCGAGCTTCTCGAGCGCCACACGCAAACCGGAGGCTGCTGACACCGTATCAGACAGCTCCTCGGCTATGCTATCCTGCGCAACGCTATCCGCAGCGGCGATATCCCAATTCACCTCCCCAGTAGCGCTCTTGATGGCAGTAACCCGCGGACGAACAAGCGTAACCGAATGCAGCTCGATGGCAGAATCGTTGAAAAGCGAAAAGAGACCAACCTCCACCGCGAACCTATCAAAAGACACGAGCGTATCCCCCTCAAAAACGCCCTTATTCACCACGCTCAGCCCATCCAGAGAAACGTACAAGTCGGGAAACCCGCGAAAAACCGACAGATCCACATCCGCAAAGGAGACCTCCGCATTCACACGCTTATTGATCTCCGCCTGTGCAAAAGAGAGAACCCGCGGCTTAAAAAACACCGGGATGGCAATCGCCGCCCCCACCACCAGCACCACCAAAACGCACACGACGATTAGTAGCACCTTTAGAAACTTCCTCATAATCCTAGAACCATATAACCTATACCACCTTTAGCCCATACATCCACAACGCAAGAACCAGCACCAGCCAGCTAGCCAGTACTGGTCAGCACTACAAAACCCCAGCAAAGACACAACCGGCTAGGACGGATCGCAAATCTGAAGCTGCGTTATACGCTCAGCCTCACCCTCCCCCTGCAGGAAGATATTTACACGATAGCTCCCCTTACCCGTCGTCAAATTGCCTATGATAAAAGTCCGCTCGCCCCGTGCATTGGTAAAGGCTATCTTGAAGCTCGATGGCTTATGCGAGCCGAAAAAGCTTGACAGACGCCCCTTGGCCTGCGACGAGCTGTAGACAGACTGCTCGCTCAGCAGGGTCAAGTCCACCTTGGGGGAGAACCACTGCGCAATTTGCTCTGCAGACCCTGCGGCGAAGGCGCTGCTAATCTCCCGCGCGGTCGGGCGCGCCACAGAGGTCAAAGGCACCAAAAACACCGCCAGCAGCAAACTCCACCATCCTATATATCGAAAACCCATACGTCCTTCCATAGTACAAATCCTTTCCAAACAGTAAGACGCCCTGAGGCAACTCGCTTCCATACGGAACACAACGCATCAGGAACGCATTAGCACTCCAAAGATAACATTTTATACCCAATATGAAAGTCCCACGCAAATTATCCCCCCAGCAATACCACCCCCAAGACAGCTACCATACCCGAGCCACACCGCCCAACGGTCAGTTGGCATAGCAGCTCGCCACATGCCTAGAATAGCCAATAGGAATAAACCGAATTGCGGTAGCAAAATGGCGCAACTGATTACCACCTAAAACAACCTACACCGACCATCTCACAACGGATAGCCCACCAGCACCAACCTACGCCACATAGCCAGTAGGCAAAAAAAGTGGCCTCCTTCCGGAGGCCACTGGCTATGAGTCAAAACCTAAAATACTCAATTTACTGCCATACGTACACGCCGAAGGCTATCAGGACCGAGTAGCCGATGGAGAAGCCCAAAACGGCCACTATCAGACCGAATTTCTGCATATCCTTGGCCTTGAATAGACCCGTCGAGTATGCCAGCGCATTCGGAGGCGTACTGATGGGCAGCGCCATGGCCAGCGAGGCTGACAATGCAAGACCCATAAGGAGCGTCTGAACACCACCCAGAGAAGCCAGCTGCTCGGACATGCTACCGCCAATCACCGCCAGAATAGGCATCATAAGCGCAGCCGTAGCCGTGTTGCTGATGAACGTAGAGAGCAACCAGCAAACCAGGCTAGCAAGCAGTATAACAGCAATAGACGGGAAGGTAGAGAACGGAATGCTATCCACAAGCAGGCTAGCAAGCCCCGTCTGCTTGAGTGCTACCCCAAGGGCAAAACCACCTGCAACCATCCACAGAACGCTCCAGTTAATCTCCTTGAGTTCCTGCGTCCCTATTACCCCGGTCGCAACGAAGATTGCAAGCGGTATCAT
>PDRH01000020.1 GCA_002748015.1 Bacteroidota bacterium
GAGGGCTGGGGCATCAAGTCGGCCAGTCGAATTAATCGTTGGGACTCTCGTTTTAGGGTGCTGAGCGACACCCCAATGTATAAGGAGGTACGTGGCGCACTACCCCTCAAGCAGCGTTTCATGCTGGCAATGAGCGACTGGATGGGCTTCGGAGGGATGGCCCATTTGCGGATAGGCTAGCCACGCATTTTTCGGTATACGCCCATAGCGCAATGCAGTAGAACAATAGACGTAGAAAATAGCAAGTAGATCAATGACAACAAACCATAGACAGGGCGAAGCCCAGAACCAGCTGGCGCCGCTAAGCTCCGAGTGTACCACCATCATCGCTGGCCGTAGGATGACGGCCGACGGTGCCATGATGCTAGGTCGCTCCGAGGATTACGACGTAATGGAGGCCAAGAACCTCGAGATATACCCCGACAGACCCCAGGGGCCAAAGGAGTTCGTTGCCCTAGATAGCGACTTCCGTTGCGAGCTACCCGAATCTGCCCTCGGCTATACGGCCCTTGCCCCCTTCTGCATGCGTGGAACATGGGGGAGTGCTGGCTTTAATACTGTTGGGGTGGGCATGAGTGCCACCGAGAGCATCTTCAGCAACGATAAGGCTCTGGCGGCAGACCCCCTAGTACCAGCTGGCGTTGCTGAAAACTCCGTCTTTAACATTGTAATCCCCTACATACGCTCCGCCCGCGAAGGGGTAGAGCGGCTTGGGATGCTCATTGAGAAATTCGGCAGTGCCGAGGGCTTTGGCGTAGGCTTCATCGACGGGGATGAGATGTGGTATCTGGAGACGGCCGCAGGGCATCGCTGGCTGGCATGCCGTATTCCGGAGGATGTATACTTTGTCTCCGGCAACCAGAGCCGCTTCCGGGAGTACAACCCCGGGGACAGTGAGAACTTCATGGCCAGCGACGACCTCATAGACTTCGCCCGCGAGAATGGGCTATACGATGGTAAGGGGGCCTTTGACTTCCACGAGGCCTACTCCCGCGATGCCGAGCTAGATACCACCTACAACTACCCCCGTGTTTGGGGCTTGCAGCGGATGTTCAGCCCCTCCATCAAGAACGATGTGGCCAAGAACACCTTCCCCGTCTATGCCAAGGCAGAGCTGCCCATCAGTCTCTCCGACATGCGCCGAGCCTTCCGCTTCCACTACCAGGGTACGGAGCACGACCCCTACCTCCATAGTAACCCCAACGAGCCATATCGCCCCGTCTCCATCTTCCGCACGCAGCAGACCCACATCCTCCACGTGCGGCCAGAGCTACCGCAGGCTATTGGGCGTGTCAACTACGTAGCTATTGGTATGGCCGCGCTGGGCGTATTCCTCCCCTTCTACCAGGGCATTAGCAGCCTTCCCCATGCCTACACCATTGGCATAGACCACTCCAGCCAGGAGTCGGCCTACTGGCGTTTGCGAAAGGTGCAGACCCTCGCTATGGTCAACTTCAACGCCTATGCGCCCATCGTGCAGGAGGCCTACCGCAAGCTCGAGGAGGAGCTAGACCAGCGCCAGAGGGAGATGGAGGCGCAGTACCTGGCCATATACCAGGAGCAACCCATCAGGGCAAGAGAAATGGTCCAGGAGTTCACCGATTTCGTCCTCGAGCGTGCGCTCATAGTAACGGATGAAATCAAAGAGGAGCTCTTCACCCGTCTGGCTATCGACATACAGGCTAACTACCGGTTTGCAGGGGCGTAGCCCATTTTGCAAGGGAGGTACATCACAATATCAAAACAAGTCGGCCGGTTGATAGCGCGCTATCAACCGGCCGACTTAACTTTTGCCCTGATGCTTTTACCAGATTCCCTATAGCTCCAGCCTATCGCTCTGCGCCTTCATGCTCTCCGAGACCTCTAGGATTATTGCAGACTGTTGGTTCAAATCCTTTGACATGGAGGCTAGTTCCTGCGTGGCCTGGCTTAGGTGTCCCATGGCTATGGCGATGCTCGCTATTCCTGCCCCCTGCTCCCCGCTGGCTTCCCGAATCTCCTGCATGAGCGTCGTGCTTTTGCGGACGGCTTCTGCGCTGGTGTTTACCATCTCTGCGTTCTCGTTGGCCGCTATCAGGCAGTCGTTCGACTCGCTGGCAATCTTCTCGGCAGTAGCCCGGCTTCGCTCCGCCAGCTTGCGCACCTCGGAGGCTACTACAGAGAAGCCCTTCCCCTCCTCGCCAGCTCTAGCGGCTTCCACGGCGGCATTCAGCGCCAGGATGTTGGTCTGCGCAGCTATCGATTGGATGTCTGCTACGTGATCAACGATTAGGCGTGTCTTCGTCAGGTTGATGTCCGACTTCTCCCTCCCGTCCTGTAGGTACTCGTGGATGCTCAGCAGGTACTTCTCCACCTTGACGGCGTTTTCTGCGCTCTGGCTCGCCGTAGTGCGCATCAGCTCCATCATTGAGGTAACCTCCTCGGCAGAGGCCGCCGTGTCGTTGTTGCGTGAGGCGAGGTGAACGGACGTGTCATCTACGCTGGCGGCCACCGAAGACATCTGCTCCACATTGCCCTTAATGCCACTCACCAGCTCGTAGAGCGAATCTCGCATGGCATTAAGCGAACCCGAGAACTCCCCGAACTCGTCCTTTACGTGGTACTCCAGCTTGGCCGAGAGATCCCCCTCGGCGATGCGGGCGGCGAAGCGCATGCATTGGCGTAGAGGGTTCACGATGAGATTGGTCGCCCGGTAGCCAGCGAGCAGCAGCATGAGTACCAGAACCCCGCTAATGGGGTACAGGATCCAGTAGATTTTATTGAATAGCCGGTCGTATTTGGCGCTAAGCTCGGCGGTCTCCGCTCGTAAATCCGCAAGGCTTGTGCCAGAGCCAATCCAGAGATCCGTACCCGGTATCTTTTCGCACCATGCTAACTTCTGAACGCCATCTTTCCCGTCCTTCTGAAATACATATTCTACCAGCCCTCCGCCGGTCTCAGCCGCTCGCTGCATATCCTGGATGTAGGCCTTCCCATTCTTGTCCTTAAGCCCTCCCATGTCCTTGCCAATATTGTCTGCGCGCAGGGGGTGTGCAACGACTACCGTACCCCTGTAGACGAAAAGGTAGGCATGCTGCTCGCTCTTCTTGCCCATTTGGCTTATCACCCCCTGTACGTAGGCATCCAGGTCTGTACCAGCGGGGGCTAGCGAGTAGCTCGCACCGATAAGCTGCGCAGCGGCATGCCCTGACGAGCGAACCTTACCCTGTATCTCCTCCGCATAGATCCGTTCGATGCGAGCGATAGAACCCTTACGAACTTGTATGAGATTATACTGGTAGACGGCGCTAACTATTAGCAATGCCATTACCGCAAGTTCCACCATGAAGCGGATACGCCGTCGCACCGTGAACGTTATTCCTCTCATAAAAATACTCTCCTTTTACTACACCAGCAGCAACCTACTGCCGATCCCCAATATACTTTACACCAAGCGAGCTGGAAACTCGGATACCCCGCCCCATGCGAAGAAAGGATCCTACCTCCGGTATACATAGAATACAAGTAGGTTACATTTGTTCCCATGAAAAAATCCGGACAGATAGGAAGCATCTGTTAAACCGCTGGTTGCAAGCGTTCTAGTGCTTGTGCTGAAAGTGCGAAAAATGCCAGCAGAGGCTTATTTAGAGCCGGGAAAGCCATCTGGCTCTCACCCATCCGCCCATAGTTCCTATCTTTGGCGTAATCTGAGAGTAGTACCCAAGGGGAATAACCATGAGCATAGAAAGACACATATACCCCATTAGCGGCATGGCCTGTGCCGCCTGTTCGGCCAGCGTAGAGAGCATGTTGAACCATACGCCTGGCGTGCGTGAGGCCGGTGTCAATCTTGCCAACGGAACAGCCTGGGTGGTCTTCGACACCGAGCTGACCAGCCCGCAGCAGCTCCAGGCTGTTGTCCAGAGCATAGGCTTTGGCATGGACATAGAGGCCGAGTACGATATCCGCCGGAACCTGCAGGCTAAGCGGAACGAGGCCCTCGTTATGCGGCGACGTATGGTGCTGGCCTTCATCGGGGCGGCTACGGTGATGCTGCTCCAGATGTACTGCCCAGACCGCTTGCTGCAGATGCTCCTCATTGTGCCTATATCCTTCATCACGGTCTACATCTTCGGGCGTAGCTTTCATCTGCATGCCCTGCGCCAGCTCCGCCATCGCCAGGTGAGCATGGATACCCTCGTCGCCCTCAGCAGCGGCGTAGCCTATACCTATAGCCTCATCGTGCTATTTGAAAGGGAGACCGGCAATATCGCCTTCAGTGGCCTACCGCTCTACTTCGACTCGGCCGCCATGGTCGTCGCCTTCATCCTCATAGGCAAGTGGCTGGAGGCCCGCGCCAAGGCCAGAACCAGCGGGGCTATAGAGCAGCTTATGGGCTTGCAACCAGACGTCGCCCACCTGGTGGATGGGGAGGATACCCACGACATCCCCCTGGCCGAGGTGCTCACCGGTATGCGCCTGCGTATTCTGCCCGGCGAGCGCATGCCAGTCGACGGAAGGGTTGTCAGTGGCGAATCTTACCTGGACGAGAGCAGCATTACCGGAGAACCCTTAGCCCAGCGTAAGACCACGGGCGATGCTGTCTATGCTGGTACTCTCAACGGTAAGGGCTCCCTTACCATAGAGACCGAGAGCGTTGGTGTAGATTCTGTACTCGGGCGCATAATCCAGCAGGTCGAGGAGGCCCAGGGTAGCAAGGTCCCCATCCAGCAGCTGGCCGATACGGTCGCGGGCTACTTTGTCCCTGTTGTACTGGGCATTGCCCTGCTTACGCTGCTCGCTTGGGGCTACTGGGGTGGGAGAGGGGGCTGGATGCTCGGCTTCCACAATGCTATCACCGTCTTAGCCATAGCCTGCCCCTGCGCCCTTGGTCTGGCTACCCCAACGGCCATAATGGTAGCCGTCGGAAGGGCAGCCAGGGAGCATATACTCGTCCGGGATGCGCAGGGGCTGCAGATGGCCGGAGAGCTGCAGGAGCTGTACCTCGACAAGACGGGAACGCTCACCCAGGGAACGCCCGCCGTGGTCGGCGCAACCTGGCGACCCGACGGCATGGGGGAGCTGGAGGGTAAGCGGGTGCTCCATAGCCTGGAGCTGCAGAGCGAGCACCCCCTGGCCAGCGCCGTACTTGCCTGGGCGCAAGACGCCAAGCCCTACCCCGTGGACGATGCCCAGAGCCTGCCCGGAGAGGGGCTGAGTGCCACCATCAATGGCTTGGGCTACTCCGTACTTCGATGCGCTGGGCAGAACCCTGAGTGGGCTATGCCTTTTATCGCCCAGGCCGAGGCCCAGGGGCACACCATCTCGAGCCTCTACCGAAATGGCGAGTTGGAATGCGTCTTCGCCCTGACCGATAGCCTAAAGCCAACATCCCGCGAAGCCCTCGAGCGTATACATGCGCTAGGTATCACCACGCACATCCTCTCGGGCGATCGCCAGAGCGTAGTGAAACCCCTAGCGCACCAGCTGGGGGTGGATACCGCGGAAGGGGGGATGCTCCCCGACCAGAAGGCAGAGCGCATCGCCGCAGCCGTAGATAGTGGTCTAAGCGTCGGTATGGTTGGCGACGGCATCAACGACTCGCCCGCATTGGCCAGGGCTACCGTGAGCTTCGCCATGGGGCGCGGGGCGGATGTCGCCCTCGGCGTATCAACCTTCACCCTCGCCAGCGACGATCTCAGCCGCATAGCCTGGGTAGTTTCCCTCAGCCGCATCACCATGCGCATAGTCCGGGAGAACCTCCTCTGGGCTTTCCTCTACAACCTGGTGGCCATACCCGTAGCCACGGGGATACTCTACCGCTTCTGGGGCATCCTCCGCCTAGACCCCATGTTCGGCGCGCTGGCCATGGCGCTAAGTAGCGTGATTGTGGTAACCAACAGCCTCCGCATTAACCGTATAAGAATACACAACTAAGCCTAAGCCGCTTTGCAAGCCCCCCATTCGGCGCATTGGGCTGAAGGTAGCCTGTAGGTATAGCGGTTTTTAGCTTCGCTCAGCAGGGCAAACGCACCGCCTGCTCGCCCGCCAATTGCCGCATGCGGCGAATGGCAAATCGGTGTAAACCGAATTTGGGCGCATCTAGACCTATGCGCTTTACGCTCCTCCCTGTGGCATCTCCCCCCCCCACACGCACTCCTCCATCCATTCTATCTGAGCCTTCTCCCCAATCACCGCCCCCACGGCCCACACGGGCTTCTCCCCGCCCGAATGCTTCTCCGGGTATCCATTCCCCACCGCCTGCGCTAGCGCCCTCTCTGCGGTCATCCCGTCCCGCTTCATCTTCAGCTCGATCACGACAACCATCTGCGCACCGATAATCTCTACATCCGAAATCCCCCCAGCCCCTATCTGCTCCACGCGCACATCGCTCCGCACCCCAGCAAAGATTAGATGCAGCGCATCCCGGTAGCGGGCCTCCCGTAGCTCCCAGACCTTATGCGTATCGTCCTCCGTCTTCTTCTCGTGGTCGTATGGAAGGCTCGCCAGGAAGGCCTGTATGCACACCTCCAACCTCTTGATGTCCCTCCCGTTCAGCGCACGGACCAGGTTGCGGTTCAAGCCGTGGTAGTCGCTCGAATGCCCTATGCCGAGCGTCCGAGGCGCAAGGATCTCCGTAATGCTCTCGCGCACCTCGTGGTTGGGGAAATCGAGCAGGTACTGCCCATCGTCAGTCAGGCCTTTGATGGTCAGGTAACCCGTCTGGTAGAGGAAGCCCAGGGGGTCGCTATGCTCGAAGTTGAACCGCGAGAGCTTACGCTCATCGGCCTGGAGAACCCCATCGAGGTGTAGCACCCCCAGCGCATTGTAGCGCGGGATGAGCATATCGGCGCTGCTCATCGTGCCGGTCATAGACCAGTAGCCCTTCATCTCGCACTCCATCAGCGCATTCATTAGCCCAAAGGGGTTGTACACGTCCTCCTCCTTCCGCGAGAAGCGGTAGCCATCGTACTTGTGCTTAAGCGCCGCGTATTGCTCCTCCAGGCTCAGGCCGTTGACCTCAGCCATATGCGCCACCTGCTCCCCGAGAACCCCACGTAGCTCCTCCTCGCTAAACCCGCAGATGGAGTTGTAGTCCGGGGTAAAGCTGATGTCCCGTATGTTGTTGAACCCGCTGAATAGGCCAACCTGCCGCACCTGGCTCACCCCCGTAACCATCAGGAAGCGCATCGAATCGTCCGCAGCTTTGAGCGTCTTGTAGAAGCCCCGCATGAAGCCTCGCACCTCCTCGAGCAAATCGGCATCCCCCTTCACCAGTGCGTCCAGCACCGGGCTATCGTACTCGTCGATTAGTACCACTACGCGGGGGAAGCCCTCCTCATCCAGGCGCTCGAAGAGCTCGTCGAGCGCATCCAGGGCAGAGTCCGACTCCAGGGCTAGCCCATTTCGTCGCGCCAATTTTCGCACCTCGCGGAGAATTATCCTCCGCATCTCCTCAACGTTCGGCCCACGCTTGCTGAAGTCGAAATGCAACACGGGGTGCTTCACCCAGGCTTTCGTCCCCTTGGCCTCCTCCAGCGGGAAGAGCTGTAGCCCCTCAAACAGCTCCTTCTGCCCCTCCAGGTAGCAACCTATAGTCTTCAGTAGCATGCTCTTACCGAACCGCCGTGGACGGCTCAGGAAAACGATTCTACTCTGGTGGACCAGCTCCCAAAGTAGGTGGGTCTTGTCCACGTAGTACATCCCCTCCTCGCGGATAATCTCAAAGCTCGTCGTCGTTGCGGGGAACTTACCCTTCTCTATCGCCATGGCGCTATCCTCCAAATTTCTGCCAAAGGTACAAAAAACGCCCCCATCCCGCCCGACTCCCCTCCACCATATCGACCACCTACCTATAGCACAATCCTCTTCATCTCTAGCTTTCATCGGATTATTTCCCTAACTTTGTTGCCAGTAAACAAGCATATAACTATAGCAATGGCATACATCATCACGCTTAACGGCAAGCGCCCCAAAATCGGAAAGAACGTCTACCTTGCGGAAACCGCCACCCTCATCGGCGACGTGGTCATCGGCGACAACAGCAGCATTTGGTTCGGCGCAGTCCTCCGGGGCGACGTGAACTCCATCGTAGTGGGGAATATGGTCAACATCCAGGACAACGCCGTCATCCATACCAGCTACGGCACCTCCGTCAGCATCCTCGAGGACAAGGTCTCCATCGGGCACAACGCCATCGTCCATGGTGCGCAGGTTGGCCCGGGTACGCTCATCGGCATGGGGGCGACCCTTCTCGACAATGCCAAGATAGGGGCAGGATGCGTCATCGCCGCCAACTCCCTCGTGCTTGCGAAGACCGTCATTGAGGACGGCATGCTCTACGCCGGGGTGCCCGCCAAGCCCATACGCCAGCTCACCCCCGAGCAGATACAGAAGATGGCCATCGGCAACGCCGAGGGCTACGGACTCTACGCCTCCTGGTTCCTCGACGAGAGCGCAACCCTCGAGCGGGTAGACATACACGGCAACCCCCTGGACTAAACCCACCGTTGGGGTACGCCAGCCCTACCTACCACCGCCCCCCTCACTAGACCAAGTAAAGCACAACAGAAAGCCCAACACCAAAGAGGAGGACGAAAGATGGACGAAAAGCTAGCCGCTGCCGCAAGAGAGTACCATGCGCAACCAACCCCGGGGAAGATAGAGGTTCGCCCCACCAAACCCTACGCCACCCAGCACGACCTCACCCTGGCATATAGCCCCGGCGTGGCCGTCCCCTGCATAGATATCGCCGAGAACCCCCAGAAGGTCTACGACTACACCGCCAAGGGTAACCTCGTGGCCGTCATATCCAACGGAACAGCCGTCCTCGGGCTGGGCAACATCGGCCCCGCTGCCGGCAAGCCCGTCATGGAGGGGAAGGGCCTCCTATTCAAGATATACGCTGGGGTCGATGTATTCGACATAGAGGTCGACGTCAAGGATCCCGATAGGTTCGTTGAGGTGGTCAAGGCCATAGCCCCCTCCTTCGGCGGTATCAACCTCGAGGACATCAAGGCCCCGGAGTGCTTCGCCATAGAGAAGCGCCTGCGTGAGGAGCTGGACATACCCGTCATGCACGACGACCAGCACGGCACGGCCATCATCTCTGCCGCCGGCCTGCTCAACGCCCTCAAGATCGCCGGCAAGAAGATACAGAACATCAAGCTGGTGGTCAACGGCGCAGGCGCATCGGCCTACTCCTGTACACGTCTCTATGAGACCCTCGGCGTGAAGCGCGAGAACATTCTCATGCTCGACAGCAAGGGCGTCATCACCAGTGACCGAAAGCACCTCACCGAGCAGAAGGCCTACTTCGCCACCGACCGGCACGACGTACGAACCCTTGACGAGGCCATCGTCGGGGCGGATGTTTTCGTGGGCCTGTCCCGTGGGGGCGTGCTTACCCCCGAGATGGTCAAGCGCATGGCTAAGCACCCCATCGTCTTCGCCCTGGCCAACCCCGACCCCGAAATCACCTATCCCGATGCAAAGGCGGCGCGCCCTGACGTAATCATGGCCACAGGTCGCTCAGACTACCCCAACCAGATCAACAACGTCATCGGCTTCCCCTACATCTTCCGTGGTGCGCTCGATGTTCGTGCCACCGCCATTAACGAGGCCATGAAGCATGCAGCCGCCCTGGCCATTGCCGAGCTGGCCCAGGAGGATGTGCCCGAGGAGGTAATGCGTGCCTACGGGAAGACCGACATGCACTTCGGCCCCGACTACATCATCCCTAAGCCGGTGGACAGTCGACTCGTAGTGCGCGTATCCACCGCCGTAGCCAGGGCCGCCATGGAGTCCGGCGTAGCCCAGAAGCCCATAGAGGATTGGGGGGCCTACGAGGCCGAACTCCTCGAGCGCATCGGCATCATGAGCCACCTCACCCAGCGCTTCTACGAGACGGCCAAGCGCCATCCCAAGCGCATGATATACCCTGCGGCTGAGAACCCCAACGTCATGAAGGCCGCCGTAGAGGCCAAGCGGCAGGGCATAGCCTCGCCCATCATCCTCGGCGATGCCGATAACCTCCATGCCATCGCCCAGAGCCTTAGCCTCGACATATCCGGCCTAGAGATAGTCAACCCCCGTGGCCTTGACCAGGAGGAGCGTCGTCAGCGATACGCCCAGCAGTATGCCCAGCAGAATTGGCGCAAGGGTGGTGATTACACCCAGGCTCTTGAGCTGATGTATGCCCCCAGCTATTTCGGCATGATGATGGTGCAGATGGGCGATGCTGATGCCATGCTTGCTGGCATGTATACCCCTCCCGGCACTCTTGCCGAAATAGCCTGCAGCACCGTCGGCCTAGAGCATGGCCACTGCCATTGCGCCACTATGCACATGGTCGCCCTCAAGCGTGGCCCTGTATTCCTGGCCGACACTAAGATTAACCATCGCCTTGACGCAAAGGCTCTCGTTGATATCGCCGTCATGGCCTACGAGAAGGTTCGTTGCTTTGGGGTGAAACCCGTCCTCGCGCTCATAGCCTACTCCGACTTCGGGGCAGAGCAGACCGAAACCACCGCAGAGATACGGAAGGCCGTGGAAATCCTCCACCGTGAGTATGACTATATACCCGTTGACGGGGAGATGCAGGTTCGCCAAGCCTTGCACCATGATCTCCGTGATCACCGTTTCCCCCAGAATCGTATCGCCGGGGAGAACGCCAACGTACTCATCTTCCCCCGCCTCTCGGCAGCTAATGCCAGCTACCAGCTTCTCCAGGAGGCCGACGATGTCCTTGACCTTGTCGGGCCTATAACTATGGGCCTTGCCAAGCCTATCTACTTCGTGGACCACGATGCCTCCGTGCAGTCCCTCCTGAGCCTCACCGCACTCAGTGGCCTCGAACAGGGTAGCTGCTTGGTGTAGTCGGATACGAATAGCCCCCTCCGCCCATACGAGCGTAGGGGGCTTTAATACCAGGCTATAGTATACCCTAGTTCGCCCTTTTATCCTTTTGGGGTTGAAGGGCAGGGTAGTCTGTGTTCGTCTGCGTTCCCGTTATCTCTACAGGTTGAAGTTGGAGGGCAGCTTTGGTGTCTTCGGGGGAGGTGCGAGTACTTGCCGATATTTTAACACTCCACCCCCCTTCCCACCCCCATTTCCGGTTGGTTTCTCCCTATTCCTGGCATACTAAGGATTGTACCCCTCTTTCATTCAGAGGTTTAGAAATTATAACGCCTAGTATCCGCCTAGGGGTCCCCTCCCTATTTCTCCGGAGAAATAGGGAGGGGACCCCTAGGCGGGGGC
>PDRH01000021.1 GCA_002748015.1 Bacteroidota bacterium
CTCGGGGATAAGGTCGATGAAGCGGGGAGCATTGGCCACGTCGGCGTCGGTAATCCCGTGGATGGCGGTAGATGAGGGAGGGATGTGCATGCCGGGGTTAACGCGCGAGCTGAAGGTAGACTCGAAGCCATCCGGTTCTATGCGAACCATGGCGATTTCAATGATTCGCGCCGTGGCGACATCAACGCCGGTGGTCTCCAGGTCGAACACAACCAGCGGTTTGCTTAGCTTGAGTGGCATAATCGTGCTATTAAAAAGGCCCCCTAGCCATGTAGCTAGGAGGCCTAGGTACTATTCGTTATTGCTTGCTAGCAGCGGGGTCTAGTAGACATCTGCATTGCTATGTACGATGACCATACGGAGGTCTTCCACATCGCTCTCCATGATGGTTGGGCGGAGCATGGAATTCTTCGCCGTTGGCGAGAAGCTCAGCAGCACCTCCTGGGAGGCGATAATGGGTAGGGAGTCCGTCAGGAGCTGGGTGTTGAAGTAGACGCTACGCGGCTCTCCCTTGTACTGCATGAGGAGCTGCTGGTGCGCCTCGTTGCCCGAGTCTGTATTCTGCGCCCGAACGGTAAGCCGCTCGCTGTTCTCTATGTTGAGCTCGACGAGGTTCTTGCCCTTGTGTGAGAAGGGGGCCACCTGCTTGAGGGCCGTGAGGAACATAACGCGGTCTACTATCATCTCGTCTGGATGTCCGGTGGGGATAACCTTCTCGTAGTCGGGGTACTTCCCTTCGCTCAGGCGGCAAACCAGGGTGTACATGGGGGTGGTGAACTGCAGGTTGCGGGTATCGAATTCTATCAGGAGGGGCTCTCCATCGTTGGACATGATGGCCTGGAGTAGCTGGGCCGGGCGGTTCTTGAGGAGGACTCCATGCTCACCGTCGCAATGGATGTCCGTACGCGTATAGCAGGATATGCGGTTGGCATCGGTCGCAACAAAGCGTAGGTGCTGGGGCTTGGCCTCGATGTAAACCCCACAGATGTGCGGCATGCTCAGGTAGTCCACGCTGGCCGTAAAGAGGGTCTTGGATATCCCGGCCAGCAGAACATCGCTGGTGGTCTCGATACTGGTAACATCCTCGCGCTCGAGGACGGGCATCTCGGGGAACTCATCGGCCGGCTGGCACGAGAAGCTGAACTCGCCCTCCTTGGTCCCCGTGCCGTACTTAACCTTGAGCTGTAGGCTCTCCATGTCGGCCGTGAAGTGCATGGGGATGTCGGGGAACTCCTTGAGCGTGTCAAGCAGGAGCTTGGAGGGAACGGCCAGCGCCCCCTGGCTATCCACCGACTCCGGCTTGAGGGCCGTGAGGATGGTGTTCTCAAGATCCGAACCCATGATGCTGAGCGTGTCCCCCTCTACCTTCATCAGAAGGTAGTCCAGTATATGAAAGGCGGGCTTACCGGATAGTATCCTACTGGCATTAGACAAGTGCTTATGTAGCAAGCCGCTCGATACCGTAAATTCCATGCTTCTTCGTTCTTTTTGAAATTAAGTACCTCCCCACCACAGGCAGGGCTAGGAGGAATCTAGACGCAAAGGTAGCTTTTTTTGGGAAAAGCCATAGGTGGAGCACATATAATATCTATGTGCGGGGGCAGATTTTCAGTGCGAAAATGGTGGGGCAGGGGAAGTGGCACTATGCCCCAAAGTCTGTCGAGCCAGGCATAGGAAGCCCTACGCTTCCCCTCGCATGCCCATGGGGCACAAGAGGGGCGTACCGGATGGGTGGCAAGAGTCATACCATGGAAAGGCAAGACGAGGGGACAGGGCTATCCCCCTACTCGACTCCTTCTTGCAGGGACTGGATAAAGAGCTTGGCCGCCTGCTTCTGAGCCTCCTTCTTGGTGGGTTGTATACTGGTGATTACCTCCTGGCCATCCACCAGCAAGCGGCAGGTGAAGCGTGGCGGACGAGAGCGATAAGTGCCCATGACGAACTCCACATCATGGTGCCCGACCTGCGCCCAGTGCATGAGCTGGGACTTGTAGTCCACCATGTGGTCCAGCAGGTGCTGCCAATCCACCCTGCCATCCAGGATGGCAAAGCTCAGCGCAGAGCGTGCAGCCTCTAAACCCTGGTCAAGGAATATCGCCCCGAAGAGAGCCTCCAGAGCATTCCCAAGGATATGCTTGGACTCGGGGGGAATACCATATAGACGGGTCATGGCCTCCCCCACGCCGAGTTCCACCGCCCAGCCGTTGATATACTGCCGAGAGACGAGCTGTGAGCGAAGGCGCGTCAAATCCCCCTCATTCATCTGGGGGTACCTGGCGTAGAGGGCCTCAGAGACTAGGAGCTCAATCACTGCATCGCCCAAGAACTCCAAGCGCTCATTGGACAGGTGTTTTCCCTCCGCATCGTTTAGCCGTACGGATGCGTGGGCCAATGCCAGGTAGTAATAGCCCAGTGCAACCGGCTCCAGCGAGAGGACCTCCTGAATATAGGTATGCAAAAAGGCACCCAGCTCCTCGGATGCCTCCACAAGGGGGGCGCTCCGATAGCTGGATGCCAGTACTAAATTCCCCTCAAAGCCGGGTAGCAAGGGCTAGTCGACCTTTTTGAAGAGGACAGAGCTGTTGTGCCCACCGAAACCAAAGGTGTTCGAGAGGGCGTAGCGTATCTCACGCTTCTCAGCCTTGTTGGGTGTAAGCTTCAGCTCGGGATTGATATTCCCATCGAGCTTTTCGAGATTGATGGTTGGCGGCACTATGCCGTGCACGATGGCCATTACGGTCGCAATGGACTCCACGGCCCCAGCAGCCCCCAGAAGGTGCCCAGTCATCGACTTGGTTGCGCTGATGTTGAGCTTGGTAGCATGATCTCCGAAGACCTTCTCTATGGCCTTCAGCTCTGCTACATCACCCAGCGGGGTTGAAGTGCCGTGCACGTTGATGTAGTCCATGTCGGTGGGTGCTATGCCCGCCTCCTCTACGGCCAGCGCCATCACCATCGCAGCCCCTTCCCCCTCGGGGTCGGGCGCCGTAAGATGATGCGCATCGGCCGTCATGCCGGAACCTACAACCTCGGCGTAAATCTTTGCACCTCTGGCCTTGGCATGCTCATACTCCTCCAGAATAAGCGCACCAGCCCCCTCACCCATCACGAAACCATCTCGCTCTGCATCAAAAGGGCGGGAAGCCTTCGCCGGCTCATCGTTGCGCGTCGAGATGGCCTGCATAGAGCTAAAACCACCCAGACCCGCCTCGTTGATTGCGGCCTCAGATCCACCCGTCACGAACATGTCCGCCTTACCCAGACGAATCAGGTTCGTAGCGTCGATGATAGCATGGGTAGACGAAGCGCAAGCCGATACCGTACCGTAGTTTGGCCCTTTGAGGCCGAAGCGGATGGAAATCTGCCCAGCTGCAATATCCGAGATCATCTTCGGGATGAAGAATGGGCTGAAACGCGGCGTACCGTCCCCACTAAAGAAGCCATTGGCCTCTTCCCAGAAGGTGCGGATGCCACCGATCCCAGAACCCCAGACCACCCCAGAGCGCCTGGGGTCAAAGCCACCCTTGTCCAACCCGGCATCGCGCATGGCCTCATCTGCGACTACGAGGGCGTACTGAGCATACAGATCCAGCTTGCGCGCCTCTTTCCGGTCAAAGTGGTCTGCCACTTTATACCCCTTCAGTTCACAGGCCATGGTAGTCTTGAACTTCGAGGCGTCAAAACCTGCTATCGTTTCACAACCACTCTTGCCAGCGACCAGGGCCTCCCAGTACTCCTTAAGATTGTTACCGATGGGGGTCAGCGCCCCCATCCCAGTAATTACTACACGCTTGAGATCCATGTGCCGGATAGTTTGACGTACAGAGGTACCTTTTATCTACTTCTCTATGTGCGACTCGAGGTAGGCGATAGCCTCACCAACCGTGGTGATCTTACCTGCTTCCTCATCGGGAATGGTAATGTTGAACGCCTTCTCGAAGTCCATGATAATCTCAACCGTATCGAGCGAGTCGGCCCCGAGGTCGTTGGTAAAGCTAGCGTTTGGCACAACTGCCCCCTCATCTACACCCAGCTTGTCCACAATGATAGCTTTCACTTTTCCCGTAATGTCCATAGTCTTAACCGTTAGAATAGTTAAACATTCTTCCTGTCCTAAGGGCGGTGTACATGCCAAACGGCACTACTACACCGCCTACTCCGGCGGCAAAGGTATATGAAATCTTTATACTTTTGCGCTACGAGAACCATTTTTTTACCGCAAGCCCCTCCATGGAGTGGCATAAAGCATAGATAATGAGCAAAATAGCCGTATTCGCTTCCGGATCAGGGAGCAACGCCCAGCAGCTAATGGAGCGCTTTTCCGCCCCGCATCGGCACAACGTGTCGCTGGTAGTCTGCGACAACCCATGCGCTGGGGTCATCGCTCGAGCCCAGCGCGCCAATGTTCCCACCTACCTCTGCCACCGTAGCGCACTAGCATCCAACGAGCTTGCCGAAACCCTCCGGGCGCACGGCGTGGACTACATCGTCCTAGCAGGCTTCCTTGGCCTCATTCCCCCGGAATTAATAGCCAAATACCCCGGGGCAATCGTCAATCTCCACCCGGCCCTCCTACCCAAATACGGAGGCAAAGGCATGTATGGGCACCACGTCCATGAGGCAGTCATCGCAGCGAGCGAAATCCAGAGTGGCATCACCATTCACCACGTCAACGCGCAGTACGACGAAGGTAGTATCATCGCCCAATTCACCTGCCCCGTGCACCCCGACGACAGCCCCGAAGCCCTCGCCGAACGAATACACGCCCTCGAGCATCAGCACCTGGGCGAAGTCGTAGAGCAACTTATCGATGGGGCTATCTAAACAAGCCCGCTGGCCATGCCGAACAGCGCTGCGGTCAATTCTAAAAGAATCACTACCTTTGTAGAAGATAGCGCATTCGGCCGGATGCGAGGAATCTTCAAATAGAACATAAGGCAATGAAAAAGATAATTGTACCCTACGATTTTTCCCAAGAGGCACGTAACGGCATATCCCTAGCTGCCCAGCTGGCGGACTACTTCAAGGCCACCATCCAGCTCGTCCACGTGCCTAAGAACCGTAACCTGCAGGGGATAGAGGTCGAGCGCGAGAAGCAAGCCATCAGCAAGCGTTTCGACGAGACCCTCGAGCAAATCACCCCTATCGTACCCAGCGGGATACCCGTAGAGTACCTGGTGAAGTACGGGAAGGTCTACAAGGAGATATGCGCACAGGCGGAAGCCAGCGACGATTCCATCATCGTAGCCAGCACCCACGGGGCCTCCGGTTTCGAGGAGTTCTTCATCGGAAGCAACGCCCTGCGCATGATTTCCGCATCGCAAAAGCCCATATACACGATACACCACGGCGTAGAGGCTCGTCGCTTCGGCCAGATTATCTTCCCCCTTGACACCTCATTCGGCTCGCGCCAGAAGGCGGCCTACATCGCCAACGCTGCCAAGGTCTACGGCTGCCCCGTAAGCGTGCTCGCCATAGCCGAGAAGCCCACCGAAAAACAGATGGAAAAGCTCGCCGCCTACACCAAGCAGGTAGAGGAATACCTCGCAAAGCAGGGCGTAGAGTACCAAGTATACCACATTGAGGGCATGGACTTCGTCGATGCAACCATCACCTTCGCCAAGGACAAGCTAGATGCGCTCATCGTCATCACAGAGCAGGACAAGAACAGCCTACCGGTCTTCCTAATCGGTGACAACTCGCAACGATTCCTCTGCAAATCGCCTGTACCGGTGCTGATCCTTCCCCCCCGTGTCAACCTCAAGAGCGACTCCTTCCATACCTTCGGCCAGTACTAGCCAACTAGTATCTCCAAGCCTAGCTAAGCCGATAGCAACTAAAGAGCCAGCCCGCTGCGAGTCCTCTCGTAGCGGGCTGGCTCTTTCATCATGAAGCCCCCCTAAATCACAGCAAGAAACCAACAGAACATCAATCCGATTTACACCACCCTAGCAGCGCGCATCTTGAAGAGTTCTAGGCGAAATTGCGAGGAACAAGTAGGCAAAAAGGGCTACTAAAGCAGAGGGTGAGCAACGCCACGCATATGGGGGCTAGATAGGCGCAAAAAAAGCGGAGTGGAATTCTACCACTCCGCTCATTATTAAGCTAGGCTAGCTAGCCTATACGCTTCATTGGAACGAACACTAGGCGTTCTCCTTCTGCTTCTTCGACAGACGATCGGTAAGCAGGGGCAGTATCTTGTGCAGGTCGCCCACGATACCTAGGTCAGCCACATTGAAGATGGGAGCCTCCTTATCGCGGTTGATTGCGATAATGTACTCCGACTCCTCCATACCCGCGAGGTGCTGAATAGCACCAGAGATACCGCAGGCAAAGTAGGCACCCGGACGTACGGTCTTACCCGTCTGACCTACCTGGCGGTCGTGCGGCATAACACCTGCATCCACCATGGAGCGAGAGGACGACACCTGAGCACCGATAACCTCCGCGAGTGCCTCGAGCTTCTTGAAGCCCTCGGGCGAGCCAACACCACGACCACCAGAAACAAGGATATTTGCCTCGGTGATATCGATCTTATCGTGGGTTTCCAGCACCTCCTCAATCACCTTCACCTTGAATTTGGAGCTATCGAACTTCACAGAGAAATTCTCAACCTCCCCCTTACGGCTTGTATCAGCATCCATACGGCGCATCACGCCAGGACGCACGGTAGCCATCTGGGGACGGTGCTCAGTACAGATAATGGTAGCCATCAGGTTACCACCGAAGGCCGGACGGGTCATCTGCAGATCTCCAGACTCGCCGAGGGCAAGACCCGTGCAGTCTGCAGTTAGACCGGTAACCACGCGGGCGGAGAGACGGGGGCCAAGGTCACGACCGATGGTCGTAGCACCAATCAGAACGATGGAAGGCTTCTTGGCCTCCAGGATCTGGGTGATCGCCTGGGCGTAGGGCTCGGTGGTGTATGGCTCAAAAAGCGCATCCTCAACGAGAATCACCTCATCAGCACCATGCTCGATGAGCGACTGGGCCTGCCCCTTAACGTCCTTCCCGAGAAGCATTGCGCACACCTTTTCACCAGTAGTATCGGCTAGCTCGCGGGCCTTGCCGAGCAACTCGTAGGCCACCTTCTGAACCGTGCCACGGCGCTGCTCCGCAAAAACAAATACATTCTTATACTGCGACTTATCCATTGCCATATACTAAATTATGAATTTCTCTTCTAGCTTCTCTACAATCATATCTACAGCCTCCTCGGCGGTGAGCTCGTGCACCTCGCCAGCGGCCTTTGCGCCCTTCGAGAAGGACTTGAACACCTTGGTGGGGCTACCCTTCATACCGAGCTTCTCCTCTTCCACCTCAATATTGTCAGCGCTCCATACAGAAACCTCCTTCTCGTAGGCCTCAAGGATGCCAGGCATGCTCATGTAGCGAGCGTCCTTCGCGGGGAAGATCGCCGTTACCACGCAGGGGGTATGAACCTCTACCATCTGGTAACCCTCCTCCGTGGCCTTACGGATGGTCAGCTTATCCTTACCGTCAAACTCGATCTCCTCGGCGTAGCTAACCTGAGGAAGGTCGAGGTGCTCAGCAATCTGAGGACCTACCTGAGCCGTATCACCGTCGATTGCCTGGCGACCCGTCACAACGAGGTCGCAGGGCAGTACGCGCAGCGCACCAGCAAGCGCATTGGAGGTAGCAAGGGTATCAGCCCCGGCAAACTTACGATCGCTCAGGTGGTAGCACTCATCTACGCCCATTGCGAAGGCCTCGCGCAGGATGGCATCAGCCTGGGGAGGACCCATGGTGATGGCGGTAACCTTTGCGCCATACTTATCCTTCAGACGAAGGGCCATCTCCAGACCACCCTTATCGTCGGGGTTCATAATACTCGGTACACCGTCACGGATGATAGTCCCCTTCTCCGGATCGATACGAACCTCAGTCGTATCTGGCACCTGCTTAATGCAAACAACTATATTCATTGCCTAATTGCTATATTTCTAAATCTGTTATTCTACCTTCTTGGCTACTTCAGCAGATGCGCCGAGATAACCATCCGCTGTACCTCGCTCGTACCCTCGTAGATCTCGGTAATCTTGGCATCACGCATCATGCGCTCTACCGGGTAGTCTCGGGTATAGCCATAGCCACCGTAGAGCTGCACAGCCTTGGTGGTCACCTCCATGGCGGTCTCAGCTGCAAATAGCTTAGCATAGGACGCATCCTTCGAGTAGGGAAGCTTATGATCCTTCTTCCACGCAGCAGCGCGAACTAGGTAGCGAGCTGCCTGGGTGCGCGTATCCATATCAGCCAGCTGGAAAGCGGTGTTCTGGAACTTAGCCAGCGCACGGCCAAACTGCTTACGGGTCTTAACGTACTCCACGGTCTCGTCAATGGCCCCCTGGGCTATACCCAGCGCCTGCGAAGCGATACCGATACGACCACCATCGAGGGTCTTCATGGCGATGCTGAAACCCTTACCCTCACGGCCGAGGAGGTTCTCCTTAGGCACGATGCAATCTTCGAAAATCAGCTCACAGGTTGCGCTACCACGTATACCCATCTTCAGCTCTTCCTTACCTACGGAGAAGCCCTTCATATCGCGGGTAACGATGAAGGCAGAAATACCACGAGTCCCCTGGCTACGGTCGGTCATCGCCATTACAACGAACACGTGTGCTGCCGCAGCGTTGGTGATGAATATCTTAGAGCCATTGAGAACATAGTGATCACCTTCGAGCACAGCCGTAGTCTGCTGCCCTGCTGCATCAGTACCAGCGTTAGGCTCGGTCAGACCGAAAGCCCCCAGCCACTCGCCCGAGCAGAGCTTGGGGAGATACTTCTGACGCTGATCCTCAGTACCAAACTCATATATAGGGTTAACGCAGAGAGATGTATGAGCCGAAACGATAACCGCAGTGGTGGCGCATACGCGAGCCAGCTCCTCTACAGCCATCGAATAGAGAGCATTCGAGCCACCTGCACCACCGTACTCCTTCGGGAAAGGAATACCCAATAGGCCTAGCTTGGCCATCTTTTCTACCGTTTCAGCAGGGAAGCGCTCCTCTTCGTCCACCTCCGCAGCCAAGGGCTTAACCTCATTCTGCGCAAACGACCGAATCATCTGTAGGAACAGCTCTTCAGTCTTCGACAATGAAAAATCCATGTACGTACTTTATTTGATTAACTAATAGGTTTATTTTTATGTCATTGGTATGAGCTCCGGGGACCACGTCAAACGCGCACCCGTAGCCGCTACCACCTGCTCCTTAGAGAATTGGGGGTTTAGCTCTATTACTACTAGGCCCTCGGGGCGCACCTCAATCACGCACATCTCAGTAACTATGAGGTTTACATGCCCTACACCAGTGAGGGGCAAAGAACACTTCTGCACAATCTTATGCTTCCCCTCCGCAGTGTGCTCCATGGCTACAATGACCTTCTTCGACCCATGCAGGGGATCCATGGCTGCCCCCATGCCCTGCACCAGAGTCCGTGGGACTATCCAGTTGGCCAAATTCCCCTTCGCATCCACCTCAAAGGCCCCAAGAACGCAGACATCAAGATGCCCACCCCGCATGAGAGCGTGCGACATTGCGCTGTCAAATGTCGCCGCATTCGGGGAAAGCAATATCGCCGCCCCCTGACCATCGCGACAACCACCCGAAAGTCGAGCACCAACCGAGACGGGATCAACCCCCACAACACCACTCTCAGAGAGGAGCATAACGCCCGAATCGGCATCTATATAGCAAGAGACCATTTTCGGGAGGCCCTCCCCCAGATGAACCACATCCCCATCATGCAGCTCACGGGCTACACGCTGGGCTATCGTCTCACGAATCTGCTGTTTGTCCATGCCTATTTAGTCCTTATAGTCCCCTCCTTTAGAGCCGCAATTTAGGGACTTTTCAGCAACCCTACAAGAATTCCACGTACACGAAAATCATTCTAAACTACAGCCGGCGTGCTAAGCAACGAAAAAGCGACCGAAAAATAATACTCATAGCACACCCTAGACACAGCTCTAGAGGGACAGGAATTCCTCAAAATACTCCCCTATCGCTGAGATACCCACCAGCTGCGAAAAGTAGGAATAGTGCCCTACTAAAGAGCTTGACATACCCGTGGAAAGAAACCGTATGCGCGGACCGTCCTGCTCCCCCTCCCCATTGGCAAAGCCCCTCTCGCCAAAAACCCTCACCGTTTGGCGAGCCACAGCCGGTGCTGGATCAACGACCTGCACCCCCTGAGGCAGAACGCTCTCAAACGCACGCATAAGAAAGGGGTAGTGGGTACACCCCAGAACCAGGTGGTCAATGCCCAACGAAAGCAGGGGGTCCAAGAGGTCGCCCAGCCAGGCTACGGTATCAGGGGTCTCATAGCACCCAGCCTCTACACGCTCCACCAAGCCCTTCCCCTCGAGGAAATGCACCGCTGCATGCGTCCCATAGCGCCGCAACGACCGCTGGAAGAGCCGCCCCCTTAGCGTACCCTCAGTCGCCAACACGCCGATATGGCCGGTTCGAGAGCTCAGAGCCGCAGGCTTAACCGCCGGTTCCATACCCACGAAAGGGATGTCGTAGCTAGCACGAAGATGCGATATGGCAGCCGCCGTTGCCGTATTGCAGGCCAGCACCACCGTGGCGCAACCCTCAGAGAGCAGGTAGTCCACTATCCTCCCAACCCGCTCCTGGAGCTCCGCATACGAACGAGGCCCATACGGGCACCAGGCAGAATCGGCCACGTAGATAAAAGGCTGGAGGGGCATAAGCTCCTCCAGCCTTGAGAGTACGCTAATGCCCCCTACGCCCGAATCTAGTACTCCAATAGGTGGCACAATATAGGGTATCCTTACTTCTTTTTGGGCTTAATACCCAGCTCCTTCTGCACCAGTGGCAGCACATCTACGCTCTCAGGGGAAACGTATACTAGGCTACCGGCGCTCCTATCGAATATGTAGAAGAAACCATTATCCTTACCCACCTTTTGCATGGCTTTCTTGGCCTTCTCCTGTATCGGGGTCATGAGCTTGGCCTCCGTATCTTGAAGGTCACGCTGGGCAGCCGCCTGGAACTCTTGGAACCGCGCCTGCAAATCCTGTAGCTCCTTCTCCTTCGACTCGCGAACGGCTGGCGTCAGCTTCTCGCGCTTCTGCAGGTAATCCTGGTACTTCTTATTCATCTCAACCTGCAGCTGCTCCATCTGCTCCATGATATCCTTCTGGAAGGCCTTCATGCGAGCC
>PDRH01000022.1 GCA_002748015.1 Bacteroidota bacterium
CAACGTAGTGTTCGCCGCCAGGTGTGGTCTTAGGCATGGCCTCCACCCGGATATCCTGACCTGCGAAGAGCTTATCGCCCGTACTCAGGGGCGCACCACCAACCGTAACGCTAGTAGTCCCTTTGTTCTGATCGCCGGGTTCCACCACCACGTCGTACTGCGTCTGCGGGAAGTCGGCTATGATGATGACACGCTCTACAATGGAGCCGTCCGGCATATGGCCGTTTACCTTATACTTTTTGTCCGTAGCGTTGTACGCCGCGCCCTTGACGAATAGCTTATCCACAGGGAGCTCGCTATAGCCCGCATCCGGAGTCTGCTCTATGGTGAACTCCGAGTCGAAGGGCACCATTGGTGGCGTACCTACTGGAGCGGGCTGAAGGGCCACGCTACCATTCTTAAGGATGTACTCCACGGGATACTTGCGTGGCCCGTAGGTTACGGTGGCCATTACGGGCTGATTGTCCGTACCGACCGTCCACTCCTGGCACTTGGCCGTGTTGACGGTGGGCTCGGCATTGGTAACCGTTATCTCCTTGACGATGTATCCGAAGGGCGGAACGGTGTCAATGAATACCACCTGCCCCACCGATACCGTGGAGCCATCGGCTATCTCCGCCCCGCTCTTATCCTCATTGCGGGCGATGCTCTCGCCGCTTGGGCCGTCCTCAACGATGTGGAAATCCAGGCTTAGCGGCTCGAAGATCACAGAGATACCCACCGTCTCGGCCGAGCCATCCACTTCGTATATTCCGGGTGCTGTTTTCTTGGCCCCAGTAACGGTTATGGTCGGATTGGTGTAGCCCGCGGCGTGCGTGGCGATCACCTCGAAGGTGTTACCGATCTTCAGCCCCTTCACCTCGTCGGGGAGATTATCCAGGCTAGCGATAGCCCCGCCATCCTTGTCCTTCAGGTCGGCAAGGGTCATCGTCTTCCCATTCACCACGAGGATACCCTCCTTGGTATCGGGGCGGCCCACTACCATCTCTATCTCCATATCCCGCTCCTCGACAATCACCTTAACGGGCTGGTCGCCGTCAACGTAGTACTTCCCATCGGCCATATTGAGCGTTGCGCCCTTGACCTCTTTGATTGTACGAACCTTACCCGCAGCTGGCGCTACCTCCACGAGCAGCGCATCACCCACGGAAACCTTCGTATTGGACGTCCCGGGCATGGCCACAATTGTAGAGCTTGCCCCCTCGAGCTCTACTGTAACCGTTGCATAATCCCCAGTGGTCAGCGTGTAGACCTGCTTCTTGAAGGCTATGCTGGCCTTGGTCAAACCGTTCAAATCGGTCTCACCTATGGTATAGGAGGCCGGACTGGTCGTGGAGGTCATAGTGCCCACCGATAGATGGCCATCGACTTCCCAGCCCGTCTTGGGCACGAAGGAGATGCTCAGCTCATCGCCTATTACCACCGTCTTGGCTTCCTCAGCCTCACCATCGAGTTTGATGAAGTCCGCCCCACCCTTGGTGATGGTAAGCGTCCCGCCACGGGTGGAAGTCGCCGTAAAGGCCACGGGTATCTTCTCGAGCAGAACGTCCAGTACGGGCGGCTGCGTACCGATGATGAAGTCGTGCCCATCGGGGCTTGCATTCTTCACCTTGGGGTACCCGTCCTTGAGCTTCCATCCCTTCTCTGGGGTCACCGTGATGCTTATCCTATCACCCTTGTGCACGGGGGCCTCTTGATCCTCTGCGAGGTTCTTCGTTCCACTGGAGCCATCGGGGATGGTCACCACCACCGTGGCATTATCCACCGTCGGCACCTTTAGGGTGAGGTCTTCCGGCTTGAAGCTCACCGTTATCTTAGGGGTGGGCTCAGTGCCCGTTGTGGAAATAACCGTCAGCTTATTGGGGGCGGTGGGCAATTTCTCAAGCCAGCCGTTGGCTAGCAGCTCATCCACCTCGTAGCCCGCCTCCGGGCTTAGGGTCAGGGTGATCACATCGCCCAGCTGCACCGCATCGCCGTTGGCTATGGGCCCGGGGCTTGCGGCCCCTCGCTGGCGGGTCATGGTGTAAGCACCCTGCAATGGGGTCACGTTCTCGACTACGAGGATGATGTCCGCATTCGTGATGTCTACCACTATGCTTATGCCACCCTCATCGCCCTTGACGACGTACTTTCCGCCGGCGGGGATGTCCGTTTCCGTTCCGTCCTCGGCCGTGATGGTTATCGTGGCCTTCTCGCCGGGCTTGAGCACCGGAGTAACGGTCAGCTCCTGGCCAACATGTACCACATCGCCTGCATCTACGTCCTTAGTCCCTGTCCCATCGGGCGTCGTTACCTTGGCTATGGAAGCATCCGGCACGGATACGATTTTAACGTCCTTCTCGCTGAAGGTAACAACCACCACCAGGGTATACTTCCCGGAGATATTAGGGTTGCTGCTATTCACCACGTACCCACCGGTCGCCGTGGCATCTTCATCAGCGCCCTTCACGGAGAACTTTGCTTCATAACCAGTCTTAGGCGTAACCTCTAGGGTAAACTTGTCCCCAACTTGCACCTGGCTACCGGTGTGCAAGGGCGTACCGTCCTCCTTCAGGAAGCTTATCGCCCCCCAAGTCGGCCCACTAACCTGCAGGATCACGGGGATATCCACCTTCTCGAAGGAGACCTTCACGGAAATCTGCTCAGCACTACCATCCACAGTCCACTCATTACCGCTGCTGGGCTTGGCCGCCCCCGTTATCTCCACCACCGGCCGATAGCCAGGTTCAGCCTCCACGTCAACGGCAATCTTGTCGCCAAAATGTAGCTCCTCATTCTGAATGAGGTTGTTCCCACCAACCATTACGGTGCAGGACTTTTTGCCATCGGTGGCAATGTCTACGCCGCTAACCGGATAGCCCTTCTCGGGGTAGCTGATGTCTATAGCCACATTGCCCGTCACGGTGCATGTAATCCCGCTAGCGCCCGTCTCGCAGGTCGCCCCTTTCACCGCTGTCTTAAGCTCATCAATGGTAAGGGGGCGGTACTGCTGCTTAGGCTTGGGCAGCTGCTCCAGGGTGAAGATATCACCCCGCTCGAAGACCTCCAAACCATCATCCTTCTGAGTGCCATCGAGATTCACTATCAAATCCCCGTGCTCCACGCTGCGCGAAAGGGAGTACAGCTCGGCCTCCCACCTCATGGTAACCTTCACCTTGCCATCCGTCGACCCACTCCCGTCAACGGTATACTCACGAGCAGAGGCATCATAGCTAGCCCCTATCACCTCGAAAACCGCCTTCTCACCCGGATGCGCTGTTTTCGCATCGTCAGTCGGCGCGAGGGTGAACTTCGTACCGTAGCTATACTTCTTCGTGGTACTAATCGGGTCGCTACCGGGCGATGTCTCGGTGGCCAAAATATCAGCGGCTGGCGACAGCTCGAAGGTAAACTTCTGTATGCTATAGTCCACGCTGATGGTTACATCGCCGATAACCGTATACTGCTTGCTCGCCTTATCGTAGCTCGTACCCGGGAACACCGGGTCTACCAGCTTATTCACCCCGGGGGCTAACACCTGCTCTATAGTAAAGATCGTCCCGTAGGGGATATCAGCTACAGTAGTAGTAGTAGAGCTATGCGGCCCACCAGGTAGCCCAGTTACAATAATCTCGCCTCCGCTTACATCCATGCTCAGCGAGTACTTCTCAGTTTCCTCCGTTCCGTCGACCGTAACATCGCCCTTGCCGGTAAGCAGCCACTTCAGGGGGGTCTGCTCCGTGGCGCCCGTTACGCTCGGCTTACGCTCTTTCCCAGGCTCGGTGGCAACGACTAGCTCCAGCACATCGCCCACGTAGACCTTAGCACCGTCAGGAAGCTCTACCCCCTTACGCTTAACCGTAATCCAATCCTTACCTATGGTCAGCGTGCGCGCTATCCTCGCAAATTCCACGGATATAACGATGGGGTCAGCAGCACCCGAAACGGTGAAGCTAGCCTCAGACTGCTTGTTATACACGGTTGGATCCTCTACGCCCGTAGCCGAGATGGACGCCACCTCATAGCCAGTTTTCGGGCTAGCCTTAACCGCCAGCACGGCGCCTAGCTCCGTTAAGCCCTTGGGATGGAGAGTACCGCTCTCGTCAACCCCGGCCGATCCCTCCTTATCGTTGAAAACGACCTCGTATTTCAGGCTCTTCAGCGGGAAGGTGTAGGTAAATCCAACATTGTCCGCCGAGCCATCCACCGTATAATTCGGCCAGTTGCCCTTTACCCCGGACTTCGTAACATCACCCGGCACCACGGCATCATAGCCCGATTCCGGCGAGCCGCTAAGCACCAGCTCATCGCCCACCTGAAGCTTGCTCCCATCCGCAAGGGTCTCAAAGCCACCACCAGAGACCTTACGCTTCACGGTAAAGCTACCGTGCTTCACCCCGCTAAGATCGAGGGGATAGTCCCTTTTGCTAACCGTAACCTGCACGTGCACCTCATCGGGATTCGCCGTATTGCTCGCGTCCACCGTCCAGCTGGCACCCGATCCGTTCGCCCCCAGCACCTTGAATTTCAGGACATAGCCCGTGCCTGAAGTCGCCACCACCTTGAGCTCCTCACCCACGAAGACCGCATCGCCATCTACCAAAGATAATACCGCAGAATTCCTCTCCACCGTAACCTTAATGCTACCCTCGCTCGCATTCACAGCAGGGGATATCCTCAGCGTCAACCCCTTCTTCTGCTTCTCCGCATTGACCATGACCGTTGTCGCAGTCCCGGGATCACCTATCTTCCAGCTATTCGCACCCGTGCTCGTGGCCGGAGAAACGCTCTTGACTACAACCTCATAGCCAGGCGCCACGGTCTTCGGCATCACCTCCAGCACATCGCCCACGTGGACCACATCGCCCTTGCTCTTGGGCATGCCGTCAACCGTAACCCCAACGAGCTTGTCATTGAAATCCAGGCTGAGCGGCTTCCGCGTGTACTCTATGGTAACGACCATACTCTCCTCCAGGCCGCTAACATTCCACTCCCGGTCCGAAGTAGTATTCTTCTTCGTCGCACCCGTAACGCTCACCTTGGCCTTCCAGCCGGGCTTGCAAGTAGGATTGACTATCAGCACATCGCCCACCTGCAGCTTATCAATCCCTGCCTGCACTAACCCGGTAGCACCCGAACGATTCCGTTTCAACTCGGGAGCACCCGCATCACCAAGCGTAAAGCTAGGCTCCACCACCGGATTGAGGCTAAAGTGGCACTCACGCACCTTGAAGGTATACCCTAGGGGTATGTCGCCCGTACCAGCCACGGTGTACCTCCCCGTGGCTTCATTATAGCTCGCATGCTCAGGAGATCCTACTAGGAAATCCCCCATCTCCGACTTGCTAGCCTCCAGGTAGCCATCATTGGGATGCTGCACTATCCAGAACTCCTCGCCCCCCTTCAGCTGCTTTACATTCGCAGCGAGCTTAGTAGGCGACCCGCCTACGGAGTGCAAAACCTCTATTGTACCATTCGTAAAGCCCTTGTCGAGCCAGGCCAGAGGCTTCGGCTCGTAGACCACCTTGAAGAAGGCACCATACTTCTCCGGATCGCCCGATTCGCTGAGGAGCGCCCCGACAACCCTATACTTGCCGCTGGTCAATAGCTCAAGCCCCTTGGTCTCGCCCATCTTCACCGTGTAGCCCGGACGGCTCGGCAGCGTGATGGCCAGCACGTCCCCCAAGGCCAGCTTGCCACCATTGGGCACCGCATCACCCAGCTGATTGGTTACCCTTGGCGCGTAGGCCGCATCGCAGTCGTACTTGAGCGTGTAGGTCGCCAGGTCGAAGGTGCAGGCCATGTCGGCCAGCTTGCCGTAGTACCCATTGGGATCATCAGGCGACGTATGGTTCATACCCTTCTGCGGGAAGAACGCATCCCATACCTTCGTAAGCTGATCGCTCTCCTGCGTCTCCTTAGGAATGGGCCCTGATGCACCTATACCCATATAGACACGCGCAGAGGAGGAGATTGCCGCAGAACCGCTAGCCTCCTTCTCCACATTGTTGCTCAGCTCCCGCTGCGCAAACTTCACCTGCCCATTCGCCCCGTCGTAGACGGCCAGCGCATACAGCGGCGACTGGGGCTGATGCTCGCTCACCTCCAGCGCAGCCCCCTGACCGGACGGCGAAATCGGAAACCACAAGCGGTTCCGACCATCATCCCCATCGACTGCAGTATTATTATAGCCACTACCCGTGAAGGCCACATTGAAGAACACGAAGCCATTCTTTACCGCCAGACCCACCGGCCTAACATCATTCCCCATCGCCACCCCGGCCGACAGCTTCTCACCATTCGCCGCATTCACAGACACCCAGCAGGCGTTTTTCCATTTCGAGTAGTAATTACTCTCGGGCGCATTTATCCCGGATGATTTCGGATACTTATACTTTACCAGCTCGGGGAACGTATAGTTTCCCCACGTGATGTCTTTCCAACTATCGTACCCATAGCGCCCCGTTGCGTACACCCTACCTCCATCCATCGCCAGGTGCAGACCTTCATAGCTCCCCTTCGTCGGCAACTCATGTCCCCAAACAACCGGATTACTACTGTTGTCTATGTCAAAATTCGCCTTCAGACCAAGCAGCACTGGCCCAGCACCATACTTACTCCCAAGCTTAAAGGCCCACTTCTTTTTATTACCGAATTTAAATAGCTCCTCACGACCAGTCGCCCCTAACAGGAGGTAAACATGCCCATCATCCGCCACCATATCCACCACCTCAGGGGTCGATTTGTACCAGATAGCGCCCTTCAGGTTCTTATCGTTGAAATTATTGGACACATCGTAGCGGAGCAGGTTTGTCCAGCCAGTTGCCCCATCAAACCAGGTAGAATACCCGCCGAGGTCTATCGGCTTTGTAAGCTTAGTACCCAGATCATAAAACCGGACAAGCAGCACCATCTGGTTGTTGTTCACCGTCATCCGAAGTGCCTGGTTGAATCTATGGAACTTAAACCCCTTCTTCAGCTTGAACGGCTCGAAATGGTCCAGAACCATCCCCGACTCTGCATCCAGCACCAGCATATGGAAGCGGTAGAGGTGGTTTCCCATGTTCAAGCCATTCGTTTGTATGCCATCATCATGCAACTCTAACACCTGGACCTCTTCTCCTTCTGAATCCCAAATGTTTATGCGGGTGTGAAGCCGGTTAATCACGTACGATGGCGTACTATTCTGCACGTAGCGGAACATGCTCTGGAGCAATACGTACACCTTGCCATTCTCCTCGGCCACCACGTTGTTCCAGCAGAAACCCTCGGTGGTACTCATGCTCCACTTCACCTTACCCTTGCGATCCACGCGCACTACATAGCCATTACGATTCCGGCCGACTTTGTTGTGGTTATTCGTCCCCTGGCCAGTATTATGCTGGCGACTCATGAAGTAGTCGGCATGCTCACGATGTACACCCCCGTGAGGCCATCCCCCCTGTACGCCCTTCACGCGGTAGGCATACGGCCCCACGCGCAGGTCCGTATCCCCACCGACACCATCCCACGTCCCGTAGAGCAGGAAATCCTTAGCATTACTCAGCGGCAGCACCCCATCATCGCAGTAATCCTTACCCTTCTCATGCGTCAGATGCGAACGCACCCCAAAACCACCCGGCGACTCGCTAAACCCCATGCCTAGCATCTCCGGTGCCTGGGGCCCCGGCACCAGCTGCCCATACAGCACGCCGACCAACCCCAATAGCAGGCCAGCCAGCAGCAAAACGCTTCTCCTGAAAACTCTCATAGCAGTATACCCTCCATTTAAACCAGATACCAGCCGCTTATAGCAGTAGTAAGCGACGGATAAAGAAAATGCTAGCACAAAGCTAGCATTTCATGGCCCGCTCGAAGAGCAAACGCTACGTATATTAGACTAACTAGCCATACCTATTGGCTAATGGCCCCAGAATGGTTACCTATGGCGCAGACCGCCGGAGCAACACCACAACATCATGCAGGCTTCCATCCGGCGTGCGAAACCACTGCGGTAGCAGGCCAACCCGCTCAAAGCCCTCCCCCTCGAACAGCGCCAGCGCCACAGTATTGCGCGCCATCACCTCCACAGCAATAGCCCGAAGCCCCAGCACCCCAAAGCCATAATTCAACCCCGCCTGCAATAGGGTGCAACCGTAGCCCTTACCGCGAAGGTAGGGAGGGAAAATACCGATACCCAGGTAACCGGTACGTTGTACCCGGTCCATGCGGAAGAAGTCCAGGCATCCCACCTGCGAATCATCACCCGGCCTATAGCCAATGAGGCGTAGCTGCTCTCCATCCCCCCCTCCGTTCTCCACGAAGGCCCGCAGCTGGTAGCGACTCACGGGGTATACCACAGTCCCCTCCCTGTAGCGCTCAGGCGCATTCTCATACGTATAGAGGTACTCCAGATCCTCTGGCTCCAGCGCACGCAGCGCTATGGCAGAACTTATATCAACACTCATATCAACAGTCTATATATTGTACTCAAATCGCAACGGGCAACAGTAGCCCCACCACGGCATGCCGTGGTAGGGCCATGGTAGGGCTACCGCTACATCTACTACCGAGCCGTGGGACTCTCCCCCGCCGCTTTTAGGCCTCCTCGTTCTCCTCCTCCTCGTGCGCCTTCAGCAGCTTCTCCTGTATATCGCCCGGCACCGGTGCATACTCCGCGAAGTCCATCGTATAGGTCGCCCGCCCGCTCGTCAGCGAGCTGAGCGCCGTGCTGTAGCGCGACAGCTCGGCCAGCGGCACCCGCGCCTTGATGCGCTCGAAGCCACCATCGCTGTCCATCCCCATGATGATGGCCCGCCGGTTCTGCAGGTCGCTCATCACGTCGCCCATACGGTCGGAGGGCACGAGCACCTCCACATCGTAGATAGGCTCCATGATCTTCGGCCCCGCCTCCCTAAAGGCCGCCCGGAAGGCGTTGCGGCTCGCCAGCTTGAAGGATATCTCGTTGGAGTCCACCGGGTGCATCTTACCATCGTACACCGCCACGCGGATGTCTCGAGCGTAAGAACCCGTCAGCGGTCCCTGCTCCATCTTCTCCATCAGCCCCTTGAGGATGGCGGGCATGAAGCGGGCATCTATCGCCCCGCCCACGATGCAGTTGTAGAATACCAGCTTGCCCCCCCAGTCGAGGTCTATCTCCTGCGTGTCGCGCACGTTCAGGTTTATCTCCTTGCCGTTGACCTTGGCCTTGTTCGGTGCTGGCTCGCCCTCAACGTAGGGGTCGATGATAATGTGCACCTCGCCAAACTGCCCCGCCCCACCCGACTGCTTCTTGTGGCGGTAGTCGCCCGAGGCGCTCTTGGTGATGGTCTCCCGGTAGGGGATGCGTGGCGGGAAATACTCCACGCCCATCTTATGCAGATTCTCTAGCTCCCACTTCAGGATATTCAGGTGGTGCTCCCCCTGCCCGCTGAGGATAATCTGGCGCAGCTCCTTGGAGAACTCCACACCTATGCTCAGGTCCGCCTGGTGCGCACGGTTCAGCAGCTCGCCCAGCTTCTCGGTCTCCGCCTCGTTGGTCGCCTTGACAGCCGTGCGGAACTTGGCGTTGGGCATGGACAGCGGCGGAAGCACGATATTCGCCCCGCTAGCGCAGAGCGTATGGTTGCTCTTGGTGTTCTTAAGCTTGACCGCTGCGCCTATATCGCCCGCCACCAGCTCGCTCACCTTAGTGCGGTTCTTGCCCGCCACCACGTAGAGCTGCGACATGCGCTCCTTCGTCTCCGTCGTCATGTTCATGAGGTCGTCGCCCTCCTTGAGCGTCCCGCTCATCACCTTGAAGTAGTTGATCTCCCCGATGTGCGGCTCCACGGCCGTCTTGAACACGAAGAGGGAGGTCGGCGCGCTCGCATCGCAAATCACCTCCTCGCCCTGCACGTCCTTCATGGGCGGGGTCTGCGCCGGGGAGGCCCCCACCTTCACGATGAACTCCATCAGCCGCTTGGCCCCTATGGTCTTCACCCCGGAGGTGCACATCACCGGGAATATATCGCGCGCCGCCATACCCTTACCCAGGCCCACGCGCACCTCGTCCTCCTCCAGGCTACCCTTCTCGAAAAACAGCTCCATGAGGCTCTCATCGTTCTCAGCCGCCGACTCCACCAGCTCCTGGTGCAGCGCCGCCGCCCGCTCCATCTCCTCGGCCGGGATATCCAGCTCCTCCCGCTCGCCGCTCTCACCCGTATAGCGGTACATCTTCATGAGCAGCACATCCACGATGGTGTCGAAGCCATCCCCCGCATTCACCGGGTACTGCACCACCCGCACCTTCTTGCCGAAGGTCTGCTTCAGGCTCTCGAGCGTGTTCTCGAAGCTCGCCTTCTCGTGGTCCAGCTGGTTCACTGCGAACATCACCGGTCGCTCCATCTTGCGGGTCCAGCGCCCGAAGATCTCAGTACCCACCTCCACGCCGTGGCGGGCATTAATCACCATCACCGCCAGGTCAGCCACCGAGAGGGTCGATATCACCGCCCCCATGAAGTCATCCGAACCCGGCGTATCGAAGAGGTTCAGCTTACAGTCCATGAACTCGGTGTAGAGCACAGTGGAGTAGATAGACTTACCGTTGAGCTGCTCAATCTCGCTGTAGTCCGACACGGTATTCTTCCCCTCTATCGTCCCCTTACGATCGATAACCTTGCCCTCAAGGAGCATCGCCTCCGTCAGGAGGGTCTTCCCGGCATCGGTGCTTCCTAGCAAAACCACATTGCGAATCTTGTCTGTAGGGTACGTCTTCATACTAACACTGTATTAGGTTTGTTCTTACTACATATGGTACGCAACCACCCCGACCAAAGCCCCTTTACCATTTTTCTTCAGGTTTCAAAGTTAGAAAACATCTAAAGTAAAACCAAGCCCAAGGGCAAGAAAATGGCTACGCTCACCATCAAAGCTCCGACAAGCCCCGACAATTAGCTATCTTTGCACCCGAGAAACCCCGATAATCGCCATGGGAAAAGCAAAACTATCCCTGCAGCAGAAGCTCAGCCAGAACCTCGGCTCCCTACAGCTACAGGTCATTGGTATGCTGGCCCTCCCCACCCTCGACCTCGAGCGAAGGGTACAGGAGGAGCTGGAGAAGAACCCCACCCTCGAGGAGGACACCACCACCGACCACGAAGCAGAAGACACCCTACCACCCGCCAGCCGACCCCGGCGCCGAGGAGCGCACCCTCGCCACCCAGAGCACCTTCCGCGAGAACCTCCTCGAGCAGCTCGCACACCAGCGCATGGCCCCCACCCTGCAGGCCATTGCCGAGTACCTCATCTGGAACCTGGACGACGACGGATACCTACGCACAGAGCTCGAGGACCTCCGCGACCAGATGTACCTCCTCGAGTCCCAGGACGTGGACCTCCTCCAATGGCAGGAAGCCCTGGCCATCATCCAGTCCCTCGATCCCCCCGGCATCGGGGCCAGCGACCTCCGGGAATGCCTGCTGCTCCAGCTACGCAATGACGCCTCAGCCCACGCCCCCCTCGCCCGCCGGCTGCTGCAGGAGGCCTTCGACCCCTTCACGCGCCGGAACTACGAGCAGATACTCCGCACCCTCCAGTGCACCGAGCAGGAGCTACAGGATGCCATAGCCCACATCGCAAGGCTCAGCCCAAAGCCAGAGCTGCCAACCATGGACAGCGCCTACGCCCAGACCATCACCCCCGACTTCCGCCTCACCCTCGACGGCGATGGCAAGCCTACCCTTACCCTCAACGGGCGCAATAGCCCCCCCCTACGCATCAGCAAGCGCTACACCCGCATGCTCGAGGAGCTGCAGCAACAGCGGCAGCAGAAGGGGCGGCTCAGCGAGCAGGAGCAGGAAGCCGCCACCTTCGTCAAGCGCAACATGGAGAACGCGCGCAACTTCATAGAGGCCATACACCTCCGCAACGACACCCTTACCCTCATCATGCAGGCCATCCTCGAGGCGCAGGCCGACTACTTCCACGAGGGCGACGACGAACGGCTACACCCCCTCATGATGAAGGACATCGCCACCACCACCGGCCTAGACATCTCCACCGTCTCCCGCGTGGCCAACGGCAAGTACATACAGACCCCCTGGGGCATACTACCCCTCCGCCACTTCTTCGCCCGCGAATTGACCACGGCCTCCACCAAGACCAACGATTCCACCGAGAGCCAAACCACCCTCGAGGCCAAGAACCACCTCCAGAGCCTCATAGACCAGGAAGACAAGCACGCTCCCCTCACGGACGAAGAGCTCGCCGAGCGCATGCATCAGGCAGGCTACCCCATCAGCCGCCGCACCGTCGCCAAATACCGAGGCCAGCTCGAAATCCCCACCGCCCGCCTACGGCGCGAGCTATAGCGCCCACCTACCCCCCTCTACCCCCGTACCGCCGCGGTGGGGGCACCAGCGCCAGCCCTGGCGGAACCACAGCCCCCCATCATAGGCATGCGGCACAGGCCGGAAGCTAGCGCGCTGGCGCTGTTGAGCGAAGCGAAAAAGCCGCTATGCATACGACCTGGCCACAAAATCCAGCCAATAGAGCCCATTTATCCAAGCAGGGAGCCCGTAGCGGCAGCCGGCTCGCCGCGCCGCTAGCTACGCCCGACATCTACGCCACCATGATAGGCATGCGGCCAGCCGCTATGCCTACAGC
>PDRH01000023.1 GCA_002748015.1 Bacteroidota bacterium
CTCCATATTTAGGTTTAGCATCACCCCTCATCCTTGGTCTATGTCCCGCACTATCTGCAGCGCCTAGGTTTTTGAAGATTGCTCTCTACAAAGGTAGCCTTTTATTTGGAACATTGCGTCATACCGTATTTCTACTTGTGGGGCGGGAATAAAAAAGTGCGCACCAAGTCGGTGCGCACCTCCTAATTTAGCGCTGATGGCTACCAGCTTTCACCTATTGCTACCAGCCGATGGCATCAGCTAGGTTGATACCGAGGTTGAAGATGAACTGTATGCCATCCTGCGGCATCTGTACGCCCACGTCATCGCCGGTATCCTTGTGGTTGAGGAGGTTGTCAATGGTGAAGCCCGCAGCGATGCCCCTCGGGAAATCAGCACCGATGTTAGCCCCCATGATGAAGCGGGACTTGTAGTGGGTGGTTTTCCAGCCCTCCTGCCCGGGGTTTCTGTCGTAGAAGCTGTGGTCGATACCCGAACCCCACTGGGCATTAAGAGAGGTACGAAGGGTAGCATACTTCCACCGATGGCTATACATGATGTTGCCCCTCGCCATGTGCGGGCGGGTGAGGGAGGTGTTGTTGCCATCCACCTTCTTGTCGTCGTGCGTGTAGGTGTAGGTACCCATGAGCTGAAGGCCGAACATGAAGCGGTAGGTCATCATGGCCTCCAGACCGAAGATGTTCACCTCGGGGAAGTTGGTGCACTTCCTGTCGCCGTAGGCCCCCATCGGCCCATTGGGGTCTACTAGGTCGTAGTCTATCTTGTGGTAAAACTGGTTGTAGTAGCCCGAGAGCGAGAAGTTGAAACCCCTCCTGTTGTACTCGGCCGAAAGGGAGTACTGGCGGCTGCTCTCCGCCTTGAGGCCGGGGTCGCCCATGATGTCGAAGAGCCCGGCCATGGAGAACTCCATGTATAGCTCCTGCATCGTCGGCACGCGGTACCCCTCGGCGTAGCCTGCCCGGAGGTTGATGAAATCCCACGGACGGTACATCAGGGTAACCTTAGGCGTTGCATGGAACTTGTAGCCATCGGCCTTATCCACGCGTACCCCAGCCACCAGGTTGAGCATCTTCTCGATGATGGCCCAGTCGGCCTGCGCGTAGAGCGAGTAGTCGTTCCGCTTGCGACGGGGCTTACTCTTGAAGAAGCGGTGCTTGAGGTCTTCATGGTTGAACTCCCCACCAGCCCCCAGCATGACCGGGCCGACGGCACCAGCGTAGTTCAGGCGCACGGTGTGCTTCTTGCTCTGGTAGGCTAGCAGACGCTCGTCGGTGTCCACGTAGTTGTAGTACTTCTCGTAGTGGTTGTAGTTGTAGGAGAGATCCATGTTGTGCTTCTCTAGCATCCCGTAGGAGATCTTCCCACCGCCGCTGTAGTTGTTGAAGCGCCCCTTGTAGCGGAGCTTTACATTCATGGGCTTGTAGTGGGTGTAGTAAGCCCCATTAAGCTCAGCCTTCAGGTAGCGGGTGAAGGAGTACGAAAGGCGCTCTGAGGCATCCCAGATCTCATAGCCGTAGATAGGCACCTCCTCGTCCACAACCTTCCGGGGGGTAACCTCACCCTGGAAGGTGGGCGACTTCCCCTCTTCGAGCAGCCCCTTCACCTTTGGGGACTCCAGCGTGAAGGTCTCCCGCTGGCGGTAGCTTCCGGTGGTGAAGGACGAAAGATTCCACTTCTTCAGACCGAGCGTTACGCCGTACTGCTGACTACGCTTCACCTGGTAGCGGGCTGTCAGGTTCAGGTCCACGGGGCGCAGAGCCTTCTTGGTGATGATGTTGATCACCCCGCCGATAGCCCGGCTATCGTAGAGCGTGGAGGCTGCGCCGCGCACCACCTCGACCTTCTCTATATCATTCATGCTGATACGGCTAAAGTCGATGTTATTGGCCGCCCCCTCGCCGGCTATAGGCTCGCCGTCCACCAGGAAGACCAGCGACTTGCTGTCCAGGCCCTGATAGCTCACCTCGGTATTCCCCGTCATGCTGTTGTGGTAGAACTGGATGCCCGGCACGGTGTACTCCAGCAGGGAGGTCAGATCGCTCGGGTTGATCGACTCTATCTCCTTATGGGAAATTACCGTGGTGATAACCGGCACCTCCTTGATGGGTCGTTCGGTGCGTAGCCCCGTGACTACAACCTCCTCCATGTCCAGGAGGTCCTCCTGCAGCTGAACCTCCACCCGTATGACCTCGTCCGGCGTGGCGAGTACCTCCGGCGCTAGGACTATATCCTTGCTCTTGTAGCCGATGTAGGCGTAGCGTACAACCACCTCGGCCCCCTGCTTCACATGCGCAGTAAGCTCGAATTCTCCTTGGGCATTGGTACCCGCCCCGTAGGTTGTCCCAACCACCTGGGCCGTAGCGCCAGTTAGGGGCATACCCGTCTCGTCGGTAATCTTACCCGCAACGACTATCTTGCTGGTCGGCGAGACGCCAAAAGCCGCATTTGCAAGCAGTAGGCTGGCTACACAAACGGCAAAAAATAGTAGGTATTTTCTCATTTGTATGTTTTTATGGTTGCGTACGATGTGGAGAGAACCAGCAGGCACTGCTTACACAGACGCTCAAAAAGGTGATATTTCCGAACGTAATATACCCCAATTAGGCGATGAAAAATATTGCCATTCGCTAGGGCTAAAACAGCGACAGGGGCATCTATACCGCCCCTGTCGTACCGTCTACCAACCTTACTTTAGCTCCTTCGCATGGACCATTATAACCCATTTCTGCGTGCCGTACTTAGCGAAGATCTTCAGCGCATAGCTCTTCTCACGAACCTTCACAACGAACACATTGTCCTGGATATCATGCTGCGTATCCATACCCTCACCCGTACTCATGTCGAACCCGCAGAGTACCTCGTTGTAGCTAAGCTTGGCGAATTTCTGCGGGGTGGGCAGCATCCGGACCATGGCCTTCTCATTCGCACTTCCGCTGGCCTTCTTGAAGCTCTCCAGCTGCGTATCCTTCACCCACGTCCCTGTAGCTGGCACTGCCGTTACCTGGCTTAGCTCGGTCTGCTCGCTCTTCAGCGCCTCACCCCCATTGGTCATGGGGTAGAAGTGATGGAAGGCTATATCCCAATTCGTAGGCTCTATCTGATTTTCAGGTTTAGCGTCTACCACCTCGCCCTCCAGCGAGTAGTACGGCTTGGGCGCATCCTCAAAGAAGGCCCTCTGCTCCTGAAAATCTATATACAGGAATTTCCCCCACTTAAGGTAGGTCCTGAACTTCACCTCGAAGACCCCATCCTCAAGCGTCTTAATCTCCGGCTGATTCTCATCCGCAAGCTTGAACTCGTCCTCAACCTCCTGCCTCATATCATCGCCATCATCCTTATCGCACGCCACAAAACTAACTCCCCCCGCCAGCAGCAGGGCCAGTATCCATAGTTTCCTCATAGCTATCCTTAGTCAGTATTAATAACTGCCCGCAAAGGTAAAGAAATTGAGGAAATGGCAAAACGCCCCCCAGGGGCATGTTTTTTCGCCCCGAGACCTTAGGGGGTTAGAACTTTTTCATACATTTGCCACACCATGGCAAGAGAGCTAGAAGCCCCGATCTCCGTCCTCCCCGGCGTGGGGGAGAAGTACGTAAAATTGCTGTCGCAGGAGGCCAACATCCTCTCGGTGAGCGACCTGCTCTCCTACTATCCCTACCGCTATGTGGATCGCACGGTCATCACGCCCATTCGATCTATGAACCGTGAGGGCGAGCACTACCAGTTCGTGGCCGAGCTGGTGCAGATAGGCTGCGAGGGCGAGGGGAAGAAGCAGCGCCTGGTAGTCGTTTTTCAGGACCCCACGGGGCGCATACGCTGCGTCTTCTTCAAGGGCATTCAGTGGCTCTACCGGCGCTTCAAGGTGGGCGGGAAATACCTGGTCTTCGGCAAGCTCAGCGTCTTCGGCGGGAGCGCTACCATGACCCACCCCGAGGTCAACATTTACAACCCCGAGCAGAAGGACCGCATCCCCATGGAACCCCTCTACCACGCCTCTGAGAAGATGAAGAAGGCAGGGCTTAACTCCCGGGGCCTGCTACGCATCATGGGCTCTACCCTCCAGTGGGTACGCCCACATCTGAGCGAGTACCTCCCCGACCGCCTCCTCTCGAGCTACCAGTTCATGCCCTACGGCGATGCCATCGCCGCCATTCACTTCCCCAAGGATGCCGAGCAGGCCCGCCGGGCCATCGGAAGGCTCAAGTTCGACGAGCTATTCGGCGTGCAGGTGCAGCTCCTGCAGCTCCACGAATCCTACCGTACGGTCTACAAGGGTTTCGAGTGCCCCCAGGTCGGCGAGCTAACTAACCGCTTCTACCGCGAGGCCCTACCCTTCGACCTCACCAACGCCCAGAAGCGGGTGGTCAGGGAAATACGCGAAGATATGGGGAGCGGCAACCAGATGAACCGCCTCCTCCAGGGCGACGTCGGCAGCGGCAAGACCATCGTCGCCCTCTTCACCATGCTCCTCGCCGTGGACAACAGCTTTCAGGCCATGCTCATGGCCCCCACCGAGATCCTCGCCCAGCAGCACTTCGCCACCATATCCCGCATGCTCGAGGGCCTACCGGTGCACGTAGCCCTCCTAACGGGTAGCACCCCCGCCAAGGCGCGGCGCGAGATACTGGCCGGCGCAGAAAGCGGCTACCTGCATATACTCGTGGGCACGCATGCCCTCATAGAGGACTGGGTACACCTCCCCAGCCTGGGGGTAGTGGTCGTCGACGAGCAGCAGCGCTTCGGGGTCGACCAGCGCGCCAAGCTCTGGAAGAAGGCCGAGGGCTATGCGCCCCACGTCCTAATCATGACGGCTACCCCCATCCCCCGAACCCTCGCCCTCACCCTCTACGGCGACCTCGACGTGAGCATCATCGACGAGCTACCCCCGGGGCGCAAGCCCATCCAAACGGTGCACATGTACGAGGCGCAGCGGGGCGACATCTACGGGCTAGTACGTCGGGAAATCGCCACCGGCCGGCAGGCCTACGTGGTCTTCCCCCTCATAGAGGAGAACGAGAAGCTAGAGCTACAATCCCTCACCGAGGGGCACGCACGCATACAGGAATCCTTCCCTTCCCTAGAGGTCGAAATCATGCACGGACGCATGCGCCCAGAGGAGAAGGAGGCCGCCATGGGGCGCTTCAAGCGGGGGGAGGCGCAGATCCTCGTATCCACTACGGTCATAGAGGTCGGCGTGGACGTACCCAACGCTACGGTCATGATTATAGAGAACGCCAACCGCTTCGGCCTCTCGCAGCTCCACCAGCTACGCGGTAGGGTAGGGCGGGGTGGGGAACTCTCCTACTGCATTCTCGTAACCGACTACAAGCTCTCCAGCACGGCGCGCGAGCGCCTCGCCACCATGGTGCGCACCACCAACGGTTTTGAAATAGCAGAGGCCGACATGCGCCTACGCGGCTCAGGTTCGCTGGAGGGTACCCAGCAGAGCGGACACAATGCGCAGCTCAAGCTGGCCTCCCTTTCTGAAGATGGTGCGCTCCTGGGCTTTGCCCGCGATAGGGCTAGGGAGATATGCACGGAAGACCCCCTCCTCCTCAAACCAGAAAACGAAAAGCTACGAAACCGCATCGCCTCGCTTAACCGCATATCCGGCTACGAAAAAGTGGGCTAGCGCCAGTTCAGCCCTTGGCATCACAGCTCAATCCGATCCACCTCTCTCGGGCGAATTGCCACGTAGGAAGCCCGTAGGCATAGCGGCTCGCCGCATGCCTAGCATGGCAATGCCGGCGCATATCGGCGAAACCTTTATTTTCAAACCCCTTGCGCCTTCAGCGCATTCCCTCGCATGCCAAAGGATTAGATCCCGGGCTAGGATATACCCATCCGCATCCCGTGGTCAGGATTGAAGGTATCGATATGCCGCTCCTTCTTGTCCTCATGGATATCGTCCACCGTAACCAGTATACCCGTCTCCTCCACGCCCCCGAACTCCGGGTTGATCGACGTGCCGAACACCCGCAGCGTTGCACTCAGATTCATGTACGACTTAATCAGCGGCGGCACGCGCTCCCCGAGCCTATGCGTCTCCGAGACGATGCGCTCGAAGTCCTCCCTAAAGGTCTTCCCGCAGAATAGCTTGGCCAGCTTCACCAGATTCATGTTCATCTCCAGCGGCTCGCGGGGGAACACCAGCCTATCCTTGTCGGGGAAACGCTTATTGAGGAAATACATCAGCGCATTGCGCGCCTCCGGGTTGTAGTTCGTGTACATGGTTACCTTCCCGAAGAAGTATTCGATGCCCGGATTGAGCTTGAGAATGGCCCCCAGCCCGTCCCAGAGGTTGTCAAGCGCATACATTCCCTTGCGCCGAAGCTTCGTCCCCTGGTAGGCCACCGTAACGAAGGAGCGTCCCAGCTCGATCGTCTTAGGTAGGTAATCATCTATGAACTCCTGCGAGAAATCGAAAAGCTCGTAGGTCGCCATATCCTCCAGGCTGAAACCCTCGCGCGAGGGGATGATGTAGCGGTAGCCACCGAGGATGAGCCGCTCCACCGGATCCCACACTATCAGCTGATGGTAGGGGTGATCGGAGGTATCGAATGCATCGATATCCATCTCCAGGCCCGTACCGCCCCCTGCATCCCTAAACGCCTCCTCACGCAGCCTACCGAGCTCCCGCATGGTGTTGGGGGCCTGGGCCGCAGTGAAGTGGTAGATATCCGTACCGCCGTTATTGGCCCTACGGAGGAATAGCTCAGGGGTCAGCTCCTTCTCGATGAGCTCAGGTGCCACAGGGGCTATAATATCCTGCATCTTCTCTAGCTTCTCTTAGGTTTATTTGCTAGGGGCAAAGGTAGAAAAGTATTTTGAAAATCGAAGCCCCCCGGCTAGCGACCACCTCGGCAGCTGCTGGCGATAGCCCTATAGGCCTGGCGTATACCCAGCTCGCCAGCACGGCTCAAATCCTGGCAAGCCTGCTCTTCCTTCTCGAGGAGTAGGCGTATCAAACCCCGGTTGAAGTATGCCTCGGCAAAGTTCGGCCAGCTCGCGATGGCACGGGTCAGCAGCTCCTCGGCCCGCTCGGGTTGCCGCTGCAGATAGTAGGCTGTTGCCAGCGTGTAGTCTATGTAGGGGGAGGGGGTTGCCACCTGCAGCTGCTCCAGCTGGGCTATTGGCCTGCTGTAATCCGTATTCGTGGCTATCGGCTTGTAGCCCTGCCTGGCGGCTATACCATCCTGCGAATCCACTGCGGCATAGCGTAATCGGTCTATGCTCTCCACGGCCCTGCGGTAGCTGGCCAGGGGGCGTAGCAGGGGATTCTGCTCAGCGAGCGATTCGAGGGCTAGCCGGGTGGGGGAGTGCGCCCCCCCCTCTCCGGGATGCTCTATCGCCATGCGGAGCCGCCCGAGCTGCGTGCTGTCCGGCAGGTACCGTATGGGCACCCACTCCTCGTAGTCCTGCTCGCCACCCTCAACGATTCGGGCCAACGGCAGGGGACGGTCGCCGGCCGGTTCATTCTCCAGGGCCTTCTGCCCAGTGCTGAAGCCCTCCTCGAAGGCCATCAGCACATCGTAGCGTTTGCCCGTGTCGCTAAGGTCGCCGAGCTCCCCCCTTCGGTAGCGCCCGGCCAGCCTACGGGACGCATCGTAGTCCCGCTTGGCCTCACGCCTTCTTCCCTGGCCTAGCCGCACCTCAGCCCGTAGCCCGTAGCCCAGGGTGAACTCCGGGCAGATGGCAAGGGCTACGCTCAGGCTCCTGTCCGCCAGGGCGAGCTGCCCGAGTGCCAGGTGGGCCAGCGCGAGGTTGTAGCGGATGAAGATATTGCGGGGGGAAATCCGGCTGGCCGCCTCATAGTCCCGTGCGGCCAGACGGTACTCCTTGAGCTGCATGTAGAGCTGCCCACGGTTGTAGTAGGCCATGGAGTTCTGGGGCGTAAGGGCGATAACCTGCGTGAGGGTCTCAACCGCTCCGCGGAGCTGCCCTCCACTTCCCTGTATCAGCGCCCGCATGATGAGAGCCTGGGCCGACTGGGGGTCTAGCTCGAGGGCCTCGTCCACCTGCTGGCGGGCGGAGTCCATGTGCTGGCCCACGTAGTAGAAGCGGGCTAGATGGATGTGGGGTGAGGGGTCGAACGGATGGGCGATGATGGCATCCAGGTAGTCCCGCCGTGCGCTCAGGGTATCCCCATGGAGGAGGTAGGCCGTTCCGCGGTTGAGCCGTGCATTCAGGTGCTGGGGTTCGTGCTCGAGCTGCACGCTGAAATCCGCAATCGCCGAGGGGTAGTCCTTGAGCATGAAGTAGCCTATCCCCCGCATGAAGCGTATGCCCGCTGAGCTGGGGCGCAGCTCCACGCCCTGCTGGAGATCCTTCATCCCCTCCCCGGGCGCCCCGAGCTCCCCGGTCACTATCCCCCGCAGCATGAGGGCATCCACAGCGAAGGGATGCCGCCCCAGCAGTCTGTCCAAATCGCGCTTTGCGCCCCGGTGGTCCCCCAGCTGGTACTTGCAGAGCGCACGCAGGTACAGACCTATACGGTCGTCCGGGCGGTAGTCCAGGTAGTCCCGCAGCGTAACGATGGCCTCCGTGTACCGCTTGTCCTGGTAGGCTTCGTGAGCCCGTCGCAGGTAGTAGTACCGGTCGAGCTGCGCATCCGCAACCCGCACGCACGCCAGCAGGAGAACCAGCAGTAGGATGGAAAAAAGGGGGGAGCGTACACTCCCCCCGTATTGCTCAAGCTGCATTCGCAGTTATAGCTTCTAGCAGGCTTCAGAACAGCGCGTTGGCCTACATGTTCTCCTGCACCACCCGGCACACATCCTCCGGGCGAATCGGGATGCGCTCATCCTTCACGATGATCTCGCAGCCATCCGCCGTTACGAGGATATCATCCTCCAGGCGAATGCCCCCGAAGTCGTAGAACTTCTCCAGCTCATCGAAGTCCAGGAAGGCCGAGTTGATCTTCTCGTTCCGCCACTTTTTGATCAGGTCCGGTATGAAGTATATCCCCGGCTCAACGGTCACCACGAAGCCCTCCTGCAGCGCACGCCCGCAGCGTAGGCCACCGAGCCCGAACTGGCTAGAGCGCACGATGCTCTCGTCGTAGCCCACGTAGTCCTCACCGAAGCCCTCCATGTCATGCACATCCATGCCCATCATGTGGCCCAAGCCGTGGGGCATGAAGAGGGAGTGCGCGCCGCTGGCCACCGCCTCATCCACATCGCCCTTCATCACGCCCAGCTCCTTGAGGCCCTCGGCCAGTACGCGGCTCACCGCCTGGTGCACGTCTCGGTAGGGTATCCCCGGACGGCTCATCTGCACACCCAGCTCCACGCCCGCCAGCACGGTGTTGTACACATGCAGCTGCCGGTCCGTGAACTCCCCGTCCACCGGGATGGTACGCGTGTTATCCGATGCGTAGTGCGAGAGGGTCTCCGCCCCCGCATCCACCAGGAGCAAGCGCCCCTTCTTCAGGTACTGCGAGTGGTCGTGGTTATGCAGAATCTGCCCGTTCTGCGAGAGGATGGTCGGGAAGGAGGTCTGGCAACCGTAGCCCACCGCAATGCCCTCCATCGTGCCGTAGATATGCTGCTCCAGCTCCCCGCTATGCGCCATGCGCATCGCCGTGGTGTGCATCTCGTAGCCTATGCCGGCGGCCTCCTTCAGCTCCTTCACCTCCTCAATGCCCTTGCAGGAACGCATCGCAACCACCGCCTTTATCAAATCCTCGGACACGTAGTCCTTCACGCGCCCCGACTTCAGCCCCAGCAGCTTGCTCAGCGTCAGGAAGTGCTCACCACGGTAGGGTGGCAGGAAGTGCACCTTACGCCCACCGGCCACCGCCTCGTGCAGCGTCTCCTTCAGCTCATCGTAGGGCCGGACGCAGTCCATCTGCACGCCCACCCTCTCCCCGAGGCTCAGCATCGAGGGCTGCTTACCCATCCAGATGATATCCTCCATCGACACGTCGTTACCGAAGATGTAGTCCTTCCCGTTGTCTATGTCGATTATCCCCGCCAGCTGCGGCATATCCAGACCGAAGTAGTAGAGGAACGAGCTATCCTGGCGGAACTTAAAGGTGTTGTGGGGGTAGTTTATCGGGGACTCAACATTCCCCAGCAGCAATACCAAGCCAGAGCGTACCCTCTCGCGCAGACCCTGGCGGCGGCGAGTGTAAACCGCCGCTTCAAATGGTAATTTCATATCCTATGTCGTCTTTGTTCGTGAAAACTCTTGCGAAGATACTACAATTCTCCGCTTACACCAAATGGGGCTAAATAGCCCCCCGGCTCGCCAGGCCGCCGGGAGCCACGCCGGGCTACCCGTACACCTCCTGGAGGCGAAGGGTAGGGGAGAGGACCACCGTGTCGCCCAGCCCTATGCCGAAGGTCTCAGCCACCGCCTCGCAGCGGCAGGTGAACAGGCAGAAGAGCCGCTCATCATGCACCGGGAAGAGGGACTCGAGGTGCAGCTCCCCCTTGGCGATGATCAGGTCAGCCTCACCGTATAGCTCCTGCAGCCGCTCGCTCGCATGGTGCAGCAGCAGGCCAGCCCCCCCGCAGCCGCTCGCCAGCACATTGCAGCTCTGCCGCATGCCCACGTAGTCCGCATCCTGCCCAGAGGCAGACAGCCCACCGTACGATGAGCTCACCACGCAGGTAACATTCGAAAGGGGGATGCTGCGGATGAACATCCTGTCCAGCACCAGCTCCCCCGACTCCCCCGCAATGTACAGAACGTTCGCCCCCCGTCGCAACCTCGACCGCAGCTCCTGGCTGTGGTCGACAGACAGGGTGACCGACATCAGGCTATCTATCATGGACAGCATATCGTCCTGCTCAGCATGCAGAAAATCCAGCCTTGTACCCGCCAACGCCACCCGAAGGGCCGCCCGGAACGAGTTGGGCGCCATCCGCACCCGCACCTTCAGGATGGACTGCAAAGCCAGCACCCTTTCATTCATCGCCTTCTTCCGCTCCCAGCA
>PDRH01000024.1 GCA_002748015.1 Bacteroidota bacterium
GGCAGAATTTAGGGTGTGGTGTACCATACTACAGATATCTACTAGGCAAATTAAGCGGCGGTGGCATTGCGCTCCGCCGCTTTTTTCGTGTGCTGGTGGTTCTCGTGGGGGAGTGCTTCTGGTTCGTATGGATTGGCATTCTAGGCATGCGCCTGGGGGCGCGGGCTGTGTTGCCCAATGCGCCAGATTTTGCAGATGTACGCCGAGTTGGGGGTATTTCCCTAGCGGGCGATGAGCTCCGGGGGGATGAGGTGATCCAGCTCCTTGGGGACGATGAGGTAGTTGCGGCTGTCGTCCTGGGCTATGAATTCGGGGGTGATGAGCCTGGAGGCTTCGGCCAGGGCAATGGCTTCTCCCTGCGGGGTGAGGAGCTTGATCTCGGTGCTGCCTGATGGTCGGCCAGATTGCCTGGGGGACTCGTCGGTTGTGCGTTTCCCCTGGTAGGCACGGTTGCGTACGGTGCCCCGTACGATGAGGCGTTCGGCCACCAGCGGTGGGAGGTGTGGGTGTAGGGTATGGAAGGCCTGCCGGAGGGTGTTGATGAGCTCGGGGGGGGCTGGCTGGCGGGTATAGTAGAGGCGGGGTAGGCGGCGCTGGTGTATGGCCTGGGCGAGGGTGGAGAGGGTGGGGTCGGGGTGCTGCTGCCATGTTTTGATGGCGAGGTAGAGGTCGCTGTCGTCGATGGCGAGGAAGCGGTCGAGGAGGTCGTCATCGAGCATTTGCGCCCGTTTGGGGGCGAGCGTTAGGAGGTCGGCGAGGGTGGGGGTGCAGGGTGGGGCTTGCCCGTTTTCCTGGGCGATCTCGCGGGCGCGGGTAAGCAGCGCTCGGAGTAGCTGCTCGCTGATGATGACGGTTTTATGTAGGTATACCTGCCAGTACATGACCCGGCGGGCGAGTAGGAAGCTCTCTATGGAGTAGAGGGCCTTGTACTCGAGGGCGAGGTCTTCGTTGTGGATTTCCAGCATCTTGATGAGGCGGTCGGCGGGTATTTTGCCCTCGACGACGCCGGTGAAGAAGCTGTCGCGCAGGAGGTAGTCCATGCGGTCAACGTCGAGCTGGGAGCTGATGAGCTGGTGGAGGTAGGGCTTGGGGTGCTGGTTCCGGAAGATGGCGATGGCGAGGTCGAGCTGCCCGTTTAGCTCGTGGTTGAGGCGGTGCATGATGGCGAGGGTGATCTGCTCGTGGCCGTGGGGTATCAGCGCATGCTCGAGGGCATGGGACATGGGGCCGTGGCCGGCATCGTGGAGGAGTATGGCGGCGGCGGCGGCCTGCTGCTCCTGGGGGGTGATGGGGTATCCCTTCTTCTGGAGGGTGTCGAGGGCGGCGCTGATGAGGTGCATGGCGCCCAGGGCGTGCTGGAAGCGGGTGTGGGTTGCGCCCGGGTAGACGAGGCTGGTGAGGCCGAGCTGGGTGATGCCGCGGAGGCGCTGGAGGGCGGGGTGGTCGATGAGCTGGCGGGGTAGGCCTTCGGGTATGGTGATGAATCCGTGTACCGGGTCGTTGACGATTTTCCGCTTGGGGTGCTGCGTGGGGCTATGTGGCATGGGCTCGGGGTGCTGTGGGCGTCTCGGTGGACGCTGGGGGATACGAAAGAGGGGGGCTAAAAGCCCCCCTCGCGTTCTGCCCGCATTCTCCTGCGGTGCGTTTACCGGGGTGTACTCTAGTAGCCCCTATTGTGATTGCGTCGTGGCTCGCGCTCCTGGGCGACGTTTACGACGATGGTGCGGCCTCCCGCTTCAGAGCCGTCGAGCTCGTTGATGGCGCGCTGCGCTGCTTCGTCGTCTGGCATTTCCACGAAGCCGTAGCCCTTGCTACGCCCAGTGGCCCTGTCCATGATGATACGTGCGGCGCTAACTTCGCCATAGGCTTCGAATATACCAGCCAAATCTTGCTCCTCGAATCGGTACGGGAGGCTTCCTACAAAGATGTTCATTATGAATGTCTGAACCGTTAATAATACACCCCAAAGGTAGGATGTTTTTTCTGATTTGCAAATATATGGGCTATATTTCTTTCTGGGGTACTTTTGCGGCCGAAATCTAGGATGGGGCCTTTTGCCGACGATTTCGGGTTGTTTGTGTAATAGCGGGGCTAATTTGGGACAGGGCTTGGTGTATGTCGGGGGAATTCCCTAAATTTGTAGGCAAAGTACGGATTGTGTACGCCGGGAGGCTCTTGATTCATAGGGGTTGTAGCGGTTCGCATGAAGGATAGGTTGTCGTATAAAGATAGGGTGCTATGAGAAAGTATAGGTTGTTGGTTCTGCTGCTGGTGCAGGCGTTCTTGCTGCTGGGCTTGGGCGATGCCTACGGTTTGCAGGACGGTAGGAAGTTTAAGTGGGGTGAGCCGGTTAGCGGTACGGTGGGTGGTTTCCCCATAGTCTATGAGGAGGATTTCGAGGACTATGTTCCGGGTAGTCTGACGCAGTCTAGCTCGCCGGATGCGAAGGGCTACCTGCCGCAGGATCTGTTCCCGCAGAAGGTGCTGAACTACACCTCGGCCGGGACGGCGCCGACCTGGACGCTCAATAATGGGGGTAGGGGCCTGAGCAGCACCGGTACTCCCTCTGCCGCCTACCAGGGCTACAATAACCTGGTGCTCTACGTGCGGGCGAACAATGTGTCCAAGCAGATAGCCTTCCCGGGTGTGAGCCTGGCGGGCGTGAAGGCGCCCTGGCTGGAGTTCCGCTATGCGAGCGCACGCATCAACGGGGTGAATACCCTGGCGGTGCACTGGGGGGTGCTGAATTCGAGCCACGAGCTGGAGGTCTGCGGTGAGGATCCTTTCTACTACCTCGATGCCCTCATGACGGAGTGGACGCTGCAGACGATAGACCTGAGCAAGGTGAAGAAGACGGGGCCCAACGGGGAGGATTACGGTGTTACACCTGATGGGAAGTCGCTGGCCGATCTCATCGAGAGTAATGATACGCGTAAGATATTCTTCGTGTTCATCGGTACGTCCATGGCGGGTGCTGGTACGTGTATGGACCAGGTGCGCATAGTCGACCGGCAGACCTCGGAGATGAAGGTGGGGGTGCTTACGCCGAGCTTTGTCAAGGAGCCGGTGGGGATTGGGACGCAGAAGAACCCGGCGATTCTGCTGGGGGTGGATGTGCAGCCCGGTAAGGGGCGCGTGGAGCTGAAGGGGGTAAACGTGGAGGTTGAGGAGAACAAGCAGTACGTTACGGGCCTGTCGCTCTACGCGACGCGGAGCCCCAGCATGTCCGATGCCGTGGCGGACCCCCGCCAGCTGGTGTGCAAGCTGAACTACGATCCGTCCAGCGGGAAGGTGACCGGTGTGAAGGAGTGGAGCGAGGACTGGAAGCCGACGGACGAGCAAAGCCCGAAGAAGCCGGCCAAGAAGTCGCTACGGGCCGGGGGGAACTACTTCTGGCTGGTGGCGGATATTTCCGATGATGCCAATGGTCTCAAGGAGGTCATTCGCTTCAAGCTCCCGCAGGGGGCGGTTCAGCTCAAGGAGTATTCTACTGATTTGACCATCGAGGGTACGGATGTTAGCCGTCCCGACCAGCCCGTTGGGGGTGGGCTGAATGGGCTGCAGATATACGATGTGCTGGTGTATGAGGGCTTTGAGTCGACTCCTAAGTATGAGTGGAACTTAGATGCGGTGAATGTGGGTACCAGCAACCCGCTGTGGCTAATGGGGAAGCTAGATCCCGCCTCGGTAACAAGCTATGTAAGTAGCTACACGGAGAAGCAGCAGCTGCAGCAGCTGCCCGAGGATGTACGCATTTTCCAGCACCTGGAATCCTACATGGGGGATGGGGTAATGGGTACGGGTATTGCGACTCCGGCTGCGGGTTCGCTCGGGGGCTTCACCCCCGTGGCCGGGACGGTGTACCCGCATATCTTCAAGGCGCCGAAGGCCACCAGCGCGGCAGAGCGCGCCAAGGGGCGGACCTTCATCAAGCAGCACTTCGACTTCTCGCACTATAAGGATGTGCGGGTGAAGTACTTCATCAATGCGAATATCGACGGTTTTAACGACTTTTCGTTTGACTACGTGCGCCAGAAGTCCGATGCAACGAGCGATCCCTCTGTCAAGGATTGGAAGAGCCTGGATAAGATAGGCGCTTGGCGTAACGTTTCTTCGCAGGGCTGGCAGCGGCAGATGTATGACATATCGCGCTTTGCGACCCGTCAGCCGAGGATGTGGTTCGGCTTTGAGATGGTGTGCCGCGGGGCGTACAACAGCGAGGAGACCGGTGTGTACCTCGATGAGCTGCAGGTGCTGGCCTACCCGCTGCACCGCGATATCAACGTTACGAGCCTGAAGGTTAAGACTGAGGGCTTCAACTACGGGGAGGATGCCCAGGTGGTGGTGGAGTTTAGCAACAGCGGTAGCAAGACGATAGAGAAGGAGGTTGTGTTTGACTTCTTTGCCAACGGGCGGAAGATAGATGAGAGCACGGTCAGCCCGAAGACCGTTGAGACCTGGGATGGGAGCCAGTGGGTGGCCCGCGCAGGGGGGCTGCAGAACATTGCGAGCCGGGAGAAGGTGCGGATTACGTACGAGGGTCTCCTGCCCGAACCGCAGAAGGGCTTTGACAACCTGGTGAACCTGGAGGTGCGGGGGAAGATTAAGGAGCCCAACCCCAATGAGGACGATGACGACAAGACGAACAACAGCCGGAAGACGGTCTTCTACAACTACCCGACGTTTGCCGTAAGCCGTGCTACTCCCTATCCGACCTTCGATGAGAAGCTTGGTAAGGTGGTGTATGAGAAGCTGCACGACCGTATGATGCAGTGGTTCCCCTCGTCGACCAACGGGAAGAACAACTACTGCAGCTGGCGTCAGGTTACTCCGGCCTCCTTCTCGGGGGGTAAGGATGGTGCGCCGTTTACCAATTTGCGCTACGGCTCCTACGTGTGGACGACTGGTCGCGAGGGCTATGCGCCCCAGGAGGAATCCGTGCTGACCGGCCCGGTGCTCGAGGTGGAGACGGGCCAGGTGATGGAGCTCGTGCTGGACTACGCTATGAGCGGCGGTGAGATGTGGGTGGAGTACTCCTACGGCGATTACGATGCGAATGGTCAGGTATGGAAGCGCGTTGATGCTAGCTGGACGGGTGCATCACCCCTTAAGCTATGGTACGGCCAGGGAACGGGAGAAGAGGACCTGGAGAACTCGTGGGCGTTCGTACATAAGACTAATAGGCTGACGAGCGCTGGGCCTCCTCCGGTGTACGAGCCCATTCCGGAGGCGATTCCGGAGAAGGTGCTGGCCGAGGAGTATGTGAGGTTGGGGAGCCCGGCGGCTACGTATGATGGTAAGTATCAGCTCTACAACTACGCAAGGTACCTGCAGTCGAAGTTTATCCTTCCGGATGTGGGTAAGAAGAAGATGCAGTTCCGTGTGCATTTCAGGGTGGTGACCACTGAGGGGCAAATTAACGATGAGGCGGCGCCGCGAATGGGGGTTGCCATCAACCAGATACAGGTGAGGGGTGTTCGTCCGGATTTCCGCATCATTGGGATGGGGCCGAACTTTGCCTGCGGCACGGATATTGCTCAGGGAACGGAGCTTACGGCCAAGATCATGAATGTGGGTAAGTATGCCGATGCGGCCCCGGTGAATGCCTTGCTCAACCTGAAGGTATACAAGCTGAGTGGCTACGAGGCGGTCGCAGGCCAGGATTACGGCGAGGACCAGGTGGCTTCGCAGCGGGATGAGCGTGCGGATCTGCAGATACCGGCGCTACCTATAGATGGGGCTTCGGGGAACTTGAATCTTGGGCTAGAGCTGCCGTGGCAGTCGATGTCCTCCTGGGGCTACAAGGTGGTGGCTACGATCGATGCTAGCGGGGCTGAGGGCTATGAGGGCTACGGCGATGAGGAGGAGGCCAACAACGAGTTCACGTGGTACTACTACCCCTACCGTCTGAGCGACCCGCTCATTAAAGACTGGGAACCCGTGGGCTACCCGGATAATCCGCGGAAGTTTACGTGGATAGTAGCCGATATGGCGGCGGCCAATGGTTCGTTCGATGTTTCGGACGGTATGTATACGCTGAAAGATCCCTTGGCGAACAAGGGGAGCTTCACGGTTGCTCCGAGCACGGTGAACGGTGAGGTGAATGCGAGTGCAGCAAGCATAGGCGATGTGGTGGACTATACCTATACGCTGGTGAGCAAGCGTCCGAAGTGGGAGTATGATCTTGCGACGGGTAAGGTTACGTACTCGTTGAATGAGGAGTGTAAAATCCAGAGCGATAAGGTTACCATCAAGAAGGGTAGCGATGCGGTGAGTGTGAGCCTTGTTTCTCCGAGTGTGGAGGATGGCTCGATGATCTGCGATACGCCGGAGGGGAAGACCTTCAAGTTCAGCGTGAAGGCGAACCGTCTGGCAGGGGCCAACCCGCGGTTGGTGGTTATCGTGAATGGTAAGGAGTCTACTCCCTTGCCGCTGACCATCTCGCAGGGCGAGACGAAGGAGGTCGACGTGCCCATTGATGGTTTCACCGGTGGCTACAACGACCTGGTGGTGCTGGTGCGCACGGATGATGGTAATGTTGGCTATAGCCAGAATGCCCTGCACCTGAAGGACCTCTACCTGCCGCCGAAGAACCTTGATCAGATGCCGATATTCGTGCGTGGTCTTGGTGGCGTGGTGTCCAAGGTGAAGGGTAAGCGCTATGATGCCGGTGCGAAGAAGTGGGTGTATGAGCCGAACATCATGATGGTGGAGAAGTGGGGGCCCGTTGATAACTACACGGCGGAGAGCAAGTGGCTCGAGGGTCTGAACCGCCCGTTCATGGAGTATCGCTGGAAGTACCTGGAGAATGGTCTTGCGGATTGGAACGCAGCCATCTACTTCCCTGATGGGACTGGAGGGACACCAGAATACCTGGAGAAACCGGAGCTGGAGCTGGGTATCGGCGGTGGCCAGTACAAGCTGGTGATGCACGCAAAGGCTGCGCCCGGGGGCAACAGCTGCGAGCAGCCCGATGTGGAGAGTAAGCCGATAGAGGTGCAGAATATCGACCTGCAGGTGCTGGGCTTCACCGGCGTGCGCAACGGGTACTTCTGCCACTCCGGCGAGAAGGACGCTGCGGGTGAGTGGGATCTGGATGTGCCCAGCGGGCTGAAGGTGGAGCTAACCAACTATAGCCCAGCCCCGCTACCGGAGGATACCAAGATTCGCTTCAGCGTATGGATAGATGGTGTGAAAACGGTTACGGACTATGATGCGCCACTGGAATCGAACGTTGCGGCCAATGAGCGCTTCTCGCTTTCGCTCCCGGAGAGCATTAAGGCTAGCTCCTTCAGCGCTACCTTGTCGCATACGTGCAAGGTGGTGGTAACCGACCTGGTGTACCCGGATGACAACAACCCGGATGGGCGTGCGGTGGCCGATGGTAACCAGGATAACAACACGACGGAGCAGGGGCTGAAGCTAGAGTTCCCGCCTGAGATAGAGATCCTGCCGACGGCTGACAATGCCCTCTACAAGAAAAAGTGGCTGGTGGGGGAATCGGCCAGCCTCAAGGCCAAGGTGGCCGGTGGTAATAGCGTGCGCTGGGAATACAGCAGCGATTTCGGTAAGAACTGGACGAAGATAGACAATGGGGAGAAAATCCCCGGCCCGTCAGATGTGCCGCATAGCTCCACCGAAGTGTCGAGCAATGGGATTGACGTCAAGGTAATAAGTGCGCCGTGGGATGGCTACCGTGCGCATGTCGTGTCGGATGGTAGCGGCTGTAGCAATAAGGCCTCGGTATTCTTCAACATGACCGATATAGCTGTTACTGCCATCATGCAGCCCAGCCTGGCCATCTGCGGCAAGGATGCCGTAGAGGGGACCGTGGTGTGCGAGGTGGCGAACTTGGGCTACGGCAAGATACCGGTGGGCCAGGAGTACGTCCTGACCGTTGTGGCAAGCGATACGAATCCTGACCCGGATGCCGATCCCAACAAGATCATGAAGTCCGCAACGTTTACCCTCGGTAACACGCTCTACCCGAAGGATATGGCGATAAACGGGGGATACGACTACTCTACGGTGTGGACTATTAGGGATTTCCCAGAGCTGGCTGACCTGATTAAGAATAGCTCGAGCAAGAGCGTGTTCCTGAAGGCCTCAGTTTCACAGATTGACCCGCCCAGCTGCATGGCTGATATCGACGAGTCCAACAACTCAATAAAGGCCACGGCCGCTTGGGTATTGGCGCCAAGGGTACTCCTAAAGCTAAATAGCACAGATCAGAGCATCAAGGAGGCGTTGGATAAGCCACTTGGACCTGGTGGGGTGTTCAAGAATGTACAGTATCAGTACGATGGCGCTGATATACCTGTCTCTGCATGGGTGACCAATAAGGGTAAGATGTCATTGACTAGCCAGCAGAGTCTACAGTACTCGTGGGAGTACGTATCGAGCGGGTTGGCTGAGGACGTGAATGCCCAGATAAGCGGTGATGCTGTAGTTCTCCCTGTGGTGGGCAATGCTAACGTAGACCTCCTCTCGTGGAAGTACGAGAATGCCAACCAGACGCCCCCAGCAGGTGCGAAGGGGCGTGGGTCGGGTGTTTACCGCGTGCAGGTGAGCAATCGGGGCTGTATGGGTGCGGCTTCGCTGGAGATTAAGTTCAACTTCAGCGACCTGGCCATGGCCTATCCGGAGGATCCGGGCTACCTAAGCCCATTGCTCAACAATGTGCCGGTAGTGCCGGAGGTCGTTGCGGGTCCGCCCAAGGAGGTTAAACCCATCGCGGCGGCTTCCGCTCCGGGGCAGTGCGCCCTCGGTGAGCAGAGCATCAAGCTCCGGATGGTCAATACGGGGAATAAGACCCTCGAGTCGGATAAGGATAGGAAGTATACCATAGCCTATGGCCTTAAGATTGGGGACTACGACTCCTCGGAGAATGACGTGGCCAGCTCGACGGCCAAAGCGTGGTATGATGGGCCAGAGAAGAAGGCTCTCCATGCTGAGGTGCTCAAGGCGCTGAAGGCGTGGCCGCAGGAGGGTAGCCTTCCGGCTGGCTTCATCCTAAGCCCGGGTGGCGTGGCCGAGATACCCGAGATAATCGCAGATTTCGGCTTCCTGGCTCCCTACCGCAATGCGCGGGATCTGGATATAGAGCTGAAGGTTACGGTTAGCTTTGCCAACGACCGTCAGGCTGCCAACAATAGCTTTACCTTCAAGCTGACGGATTTTGCGGATGCCAACATGAGCATCGGTACGAAGGTACACGCCGTGATAGATAATGCCGCAAATACGGTTAAGAACAAGTGGACTGAGTCTGGTACAGGATCATTCAGGGTGTATAGGGTGGAAAATGGCGAGAAAGTCATCCCCAAGTTTGTACACGAGGTGGGTGTGCCTGTAGGTTTCGCCTTCAATAACTACAAGAATAATGAGGGTGGCTTTATGGAGCTACAGCCGACTCCAGGCCTCAACGATCCGGAGTGGATACTCGATGGGAACGTTGAGAAGTCGTCTACCTCGCTTGATGACAAATTCCCGGTTGAATGGTCTAATATCAACGATGAGGGGACTAGTAATTTCGCCCGTGCGGTATTCACCGGCTTCGGTCGCATCTGCTACGTCGGCAAGACGGCCAATGGCTGTAGCGATAAGGCCTATGTGGATCTGATCGGTGAGGGGGTAGACTTTGTTATCTCCGTGGCGGGGACACCCCAGGTGGCGCGTTGCGAGGGTGATGATTTCGCTGGCTTCAACCTCCCCGTGTCGATGATGAACGCCAGCACGACCAAGTATACCCCCACGACGGGTAATAAGTACAAGGAGGATTGGGTGTTTGTCAACTATAAGGTGGAAGGGCCAGCAGGAATGAATTTTACCGATGAGCCCCAGAAGATGGAGGATCTGCTGAGCGGGGGAGAGATGGAGGGTGGCAATGTGCTTAAGCTCCGCGATCTGAGCATTGGTAGCGAGCACTTCCAGATGCCGGGTACCTACAAGGTTACGGTTGAGCTAGTGATTAAGCATGGTGAGTTGAGCGATTTGAAGCCCAACTCTAGCCAGGGGTCTATCGACGGGATAAAGCAGAACAACAAGTTCTCCTTCGACTTCGAGGTGCACCCCAGGCCTGTGCTACCTATGGATCTACCGAAGGCCGTATTCTACACGCAGGAACGCAAGCTCTTCGTACCGGAAACGGGCTACAACCGTGACGATTTCAACGGCTTCCAGTGGTATCTGCCATCAACGAGCGCTGAGCCCGCAGATTGGCAGACCATCAGTACGGACCCTGAGAACTCGGAGACCAAGGCGGATTTCAGCGAGTCGGGGACCTATCATGTTATCTTCAATGATAGGAACACTGGCTGCGCCTCGAACCCCTGGCCGAAGGAGGTGGAGTTCAAGGCCTATCTAGATCTCAAGCCTGCGAGCATCACGGCGCCCGTCTCCAAGTGCGACCAGAAGGACAACCAGGCCATCAAGTTCTCCATCTACAATCCTACGGACATTGCGCTGGAGGCAGGGCCTAATAAGCTCGACCTGAAGTTCGAGGTGAAGAAAGTCTCTGACGGTACGGTTGTAGGAACGGTCACCAAGAACGTATCCTACCCGGCGCTAGCTCCGGGTGAGAGTACTGAGCTCACAGTAGATGAGGCGGTTAGCGGTCTTAATAAGGCTAGCGGTGCCTACGTTATTGAGGTTACGATAGACGAAGACCCCGTTACACTTGCTATCGGGAAGACAAACGACAAGCGCGAAGCCCTGAAGTCGAAGCCGATTGAGAACTACGCGCCGCTCAAGGCTCCGGTGCTCAATGCTCAGG